>CALAFV010000576.1 GCA_937891445.1 uncultured Phycisphaerales bacterium
GCGATCCGCTCGCTTCAGGCCCCGCGCCGAATCGCGCTCACCGGCACGCCGGTCGAGAATCGCCTGGGCGAACTGTGGTCCATCATGGACTTCCTCAACCGGGGCTACCTCGGCCCCGCCAGCGACTTCCGCGCCCGCTTCGCCGTGCCGATCGAGCGATACCACGACGGTCATCGCTCCGCGCAACTCCGCGGCCTGATCCAGCCGTTCATCCTCCGGCGCCTCAAGAGCGACCGCGCGGTCATCGCGGACCTGCCCGAGAAGATCGAGACCAAGGAATACTGCTATCTCACGCCCGAGCAGGCGCAACTCTACCGCACGACCGTCTCCGACATGCTCGCCGCCGCCGAGCAGACCGACGGCATCCAGCGCCGCGGCGTGGTTCTCGCCGGGCTCATCAAACTCAAGCAGATCTGCAACCACCCGGCGCAGTTCTTCAAGGAGTTCGGCGAAGAGGGCGGGCCGCCCAGCGCTGAGCGCTCCGGAAAGTGCCTCCGCCTGGCCGAGATGCTCACCGAGGTCGTCGAGGGCGGCGACAAGGCCCTGGTCTTCACCCAGTTCCGCCAGATGGGCACGCTGCTGGCCTCGATGCTCCGCCACCACCTCGACCGCGAGGTCCTCTTCCTCCACGGCGGCACGCCCGCGGCCCAGCGGCAGGAGATGATCGCCCGCTTCCAGAGCGACGGCGCGGCCGCGCCGCCCGTGTTCATCCTTTCGCTCAAGGCCGGCGGCCTGGGGCTCAACCTCACCGCGGCGAACCACGTCTTCCACTTCGACCGCTGGTGGAATCCGGCAGTGGAGGCGCAGGCCACCGACCGCGCCTACCGCATCGGCCAGACCCGCTCCGTGCAGGTTCACAAGTTCATCGTCTCCGGCACGCTCGAGGAGCGCATCGACGCCATGATCGAGCAGAAGACCGAGTTGGCCGATCAGGTCATCGGCTCCGGCGAGCGCTGGCTTACGGAACTCTCCACGGCCCAACTCCGCGACCTGCTCCTGCTGCGCCCCGAGGCCGTCGCCGACGCATCGCCCGTTTCCGTGGGCGCCGGCGTTGACGAAGTCGGTGAGGAGGTGGGCCGGTGAACCGTCCTCCGACACCTCCGACGCCTCCGCCCCCCCCGCCTTCTCCGCCCCCGTCGGAGCCGCGCCGCTTCGAGCCGCGCCCGCCCAAACCCACGCTCCGTCCCCGCCGCGTTTACAACGGCGTCAAACTCCGCAGCAAGGAGGGGCCAGACCTCTCCTCGTGGGCCGCGCAGCGCTGGATGCGGCTGATCGAGACGTGCGCCCCCGGCGACCAACTCGCCGAGGGCGTGCAGTACGCCCGGCTCGGTCAGACCCGCACCCTCGACATCCAGCCCGGCGTCATCACCGCCCGCGTCCAGGGGCGCATGCCCGACTCTTACAGCACCGCGGTCCGCCTCCCCAAGTTCCAGCCCGAGCACTGGGAGCAGATCCTCGCCGCGATGACCGCCCAGGCCCGCTACGCGGCCACGCTCCTGGCCGGCGACCTCCCCGCGAACATCGAGGACATCTTCATCCCTCTGGGACTGAAACTCTTCCCCACCGACCCGTCCGAGGTCGCGGTCAGTTGCACCTGCGACATCGCCCGCGGCACCGCCCCTCCTCCCCCTCCGCCCGCGGCCCCCGCGCAGCCCGGTCAGCCCCCGCGACCGACGCCCCCGCCGGCCCCTACCGGCCCGATCCCCTGGTGCAAGCACGTCTGCTGCATCATGGTGCTGCTCGCGGACCGGTTCAGCGCCGACCCCTTCCTCATCTTCACCCTCCGCGGCATGCCCGGGGCCGACCTGCTCGAACGCCTCGCGCAGCGCCGGTCCATCGCCGGCGCGGCCCAGACCCCATCGGGCGCCTCCCCGATCTACCTCCCGCACCTCCCCGGCGCCTCCGACGTTCCGGCTCCCCCGCTTGAGGAGTCCCTCGAGACCTTCTGGACCGTCGGCCCCACGCTCGCCCAACTCGAGATCCCGATCGAGCCGCCCGACGTGACCCACCCCCTCCTCCGCCGCCTGGGGCCCAGCCCCTTCGATCCATCCACCGGGGCCAAGTTCCCCCTCGTGGGCCTTCTGGCCACCTGCTACGACGTCATCAGCCGCGCCGCGGTCGAGGGCACGGCCGGCGCTCCTGCCGCGGCCGAGGACGACCCGGCGGATTGACTCCCCCCCGGCCGTCCCTACGATCCGGCCGGGACAGGGGGGATTCGGAGCCGACCGCGACGGACGCCGGGCCCCAGTGGCCTTTGGCCGAGGCGCGGACAGGGGCGTTCCACCCGGGCTTTCCGGGCGCGGCAGAGGGACGTCCAGCTCCGGCCCGTCTCGCACGAGGCGAGCGGGCACCGTGCCGCGGACTCCGCGCTCCCTCCGGCTTTCCTCGAGCCGGCAGAGGCCGCGGACCGCGGGTCTGAGCGGTCCGTGGGCCCCGGCCGGCCGCGACAGCGGCGGGCCACAGAAATGGGAGTACGCGTCGAGGTTCCCCGCACAGCGCTACTGGCCGATGGTGTAACGGTAGCACAGCAGATTTTGGTTCTGTTTGTCCAGGTTCGAATCCTGGTCGGCCAGTTTTCCCGACCGGCGAGCCTTGGGCTCTCCGATCCGTCGCCGCCCGAGCGCTGACACGCACAGCCCCGACGCCGCGTCGCCGATGAGCACGCCGGCACGAGAAGCGCCGATCGCGATCATCCTTGCCGCGGGCAAGGGGACGCGCATGCGCTCCGACCTCCCCAAGGTTGTGCATCCGGTCGGCGGGCGGCCGATGGTCCGGGCCGTCGTCGATGCGTGCCGCGGCGCCGGGTGCCGGCGCATCATCCTCGTCGTCGGTTACAAGCAGGAACTGGTCCGCGAGGCGTTCGCGGATGATCCGACCGTCGAGTTCGCCGTGCAGGACCAGCAACTGGGCACGGGCCATGCGGTGCAGTGCGCCCGGCCGCTGCTGGAGCGCGAGGCGTCCGAGCCTGGTCACGACGTCTTCGTTCTCGCCGGCGACGGTCCGCTGATCCGCGCCGCGACGCTCCGCGCTCTGCTCGACCGCCACCGCTCGACCGGCGCGCTGGCGACGCTCGCCACGAGCGTGGTGGACGATCCGAGCGGCTACGGGCGGATCGTCCGCGATCCGATGTTCCCGCCGGGCGTCGGCCGCTTCGTGGGCATCGTCGAGCACAAGGACGCCACGCCCGAGCAACTCGCCATCCGCGAGGTCAACCCCAGTTACTACTGCTTCGACGCCCAAGCGCTCTTCGCGACGCTGGCTCGCGTGACGCCCAACGCCGCGAGCGGCGAGTATTACGTGACCGACGTCCCCGGCCTCCTGCTGGCGGAGGGCCGGAGGGTCGAAGTGATCGACGCCGTGCCGCCCGAGGATGTCCTCTCGATCAACACCCCCGAGCAGCTCGCCGCCGTTGACGCCATCTACCGCTCCCGCTCCCAGACGAGCGGGGGCGCGGGAGCCGAGCCATGAGC
>CALAFV010000577.1 GCA_937891445.1 uncultured Phycisphaerales bacterium
GACCGAGGCGATCGCGGACATGCTCACGCGCGCCGGCATCCCCGCCGAGGCGTACCACGCCGGGCTGTCCGCCGAGCAACGCCGGCGCGTGCAGGACGACTTCTCCAACGAGCGCCTCAACGTCGTCGTCGCGACCGTCGCCTTCGGCATGGGGATCGACCGCTCGGACGTCCGCTGCGTCGTCCACGCCGCGATGCCCAAGAGCGTCGAGCATTACCAGCAGGAGACCGGCCGCGCGGGGCGCGACGGGCTTCCGGCCGAGTGCGTGCTGTTTTACTCCGCGGCCGATGTGCAGCGCTGGAAGAGCATCATCGAGTCCGCTGCCGCCGAGGCGGACGTCACCGACGAGGCGAGCCTCGAACGCACCGAGACCGTCATCGCCGCACAACTCGAACTGCTCTCGCACATGCACCGCCTGTGCACCGGCGCCCGCTGCCGGCACGCGGCGCTGTCGGAGTATTTCGGCCAGCGGTACGAGCCTCCGGCTCGCGACGGCGATGGCTCGGGTTCGATCAACTGCGGGGCCTGCGACGCCTGCCTCGGCGAACTGGAGACCGTCCCGGACTCCACCGTCGTCGCCCAGAAGATCGTCTCGTGCGTCGCCCGCGCCGCCCTGGCCTCCGGCGCCGGCACCGCGTGGGGTCCATCCGGCTTCGGCGTCGCTCACATCGTGGACATCCTCCGCGGCCGCGGCACACGGAAGATCGTCGAGCGCGGCCACCACGAACTCTCCACCTTCGGCATCCTCAAAGACGTGCCGCGTGAGACGCTGATCTCTTACGTCAACCAACTCATCGACGCGGGCGTGCTCGACCGCACGCAGGACCAGTACCCCGTCCTCCGCCTCACCGCCGCGAGTGCCGATCTGCTCCGGGGCAAGCGCGAAGTCACACTCGTCTCCCCGCGCCGCCCGGAAGAGGACTGGGCCGGCGCCGGCACGCGCGAGGTTCAGGTAGCAGCCCCGCTGTCGCCAGCGGAGGTCGGCCTGTTTGAATCCCTCCGCGCCCTGCGCCGTCGGATCGCCGACGAGAACGGCGTCCCGCCGTACGTCGTCTTCTCCGACGCGACGCTGGAGGAACTGGCCCGTGCCCGTCCCGGCTCGGAGCAGACCTTCATCGCCGTCCGCGGCATCGGGGCGGCGAAACTCGCCCGGTTCGGGCAGCGGTTCATCGAGCACATCCGCGCGTACTGCGCGGCTAACGGCCTTGGCCTTGACGTGGCCACCGGCTCGCGTCCGCGCACGGAGCGTGACCGTTCTGGGCAGCCCGGCGGTGGTTCCGCTTTCTCGGCAGCCGTCGATTTGTTTGGTAAGGGTTGCAGCATCGACGAGGTCGCCGAGGCCACCGGCCGCTCCCGGAGCACCGCCGCCGAGTACCTTTGCCGCTACATCCTCCAGTACCGTCCTGCCGACATCGACGCCTGGGTCGCTCCGGAGACCTACGCCCAGGTGGCCGCCGCCGCCCGCGAACTGGGGGCCCAGCGCCTGAAGCCCTTGTTTGAGCGCCTGGGCGGCCGCATCCCGTACGAGGCCATCAAGGCCGTCCTGGCCCACCTCGAGGCCCGCGGCGAGCCGCTGGGCGCCTGACCCCGCCGCGGCCACCCGGGAGCCCGGTTCCAAACCCCAAACGCGGCTTTGCCCGACGCCGGGGCGTGCCTAAACTTCCCGCCCAAGTCGGAGCCCCCCCATGCCCTACGTCTGCGCGTTCACCGGCAAGAAGTCGTCCTTCGGCAAGCAGCGCACCTACCGCGGCCAGAAGATCTCCAAGGGCGGCTTCGGTCTCAAGCCCACCGGCATCACCCGCCGCAAGTTCCGCCCCAACCTCCAGACGGTCACCGCCGTCGTGGACGGCAGGGCGCAGCGCGTCAAGGCCTCGGCCAAGGCGATCAAGAGCGGGCTGGTCGTCAAGCCGCTGAAGCGGAAGTACGGCTACACCGCGCAGCAGAAGGCCGCGGCCGCCAAGGCCTGATCCCTCGCGGCGCCCGCCGGCTCGCCCGGCCCACCACCCAACACCGTTCGATGTCCGCTGTCGCGCCCGTTCCGCGCGCCGGCCCCGCCCCCCGGTCGGGTGACGGACGGGACGCGTGCGCGTACCATCCGGCGTGAAATGCGATAAGTGCGGCAACGAGGCCACCGTCCACGAGGTGACCATCCGCAGCGGCAAGAAGGTCGAGCGGCACCTCTGCGAGACGTGCGCCAAGGGCGAGGGGCTGCCCGTCCAGTCCCCCCATGTCTCGCTGGCGCAGGTCATTACGCAGCACATCGCCCAGGCCGCCGCGGCGTCGCAGCACGTCCCCAGCCCCGGCGAGGTAAGCCGGGCGACGCAGTGCCCCACCTGCGGCACGACGTACGCCCAGTTCCGCCACGACGGGCTTCTCGGGTGTGCCGACTGCTACACGACCTTCGAGGCGCAACTCGGCCCGCTGCTCGAGCGCGCCCACGAGGGGGGAACGCACCACGTCGGCAAGGTCCCTCGCCGACTTGCGGCTCCTGGCCTTCCGC
>CALAFV010000578.1 GCA_937891445.1 uncultured Phycisphaerales bacterium
ACCGGCAGTCGGACATTCCCGAGATCCCGCAGCTGACCTGGCTGCTGACCTGCGATGGGGTTGGCGATGACGTGGAAGCCGCTGAGCGAGAAGCCCAGTTCCTGGGCAACCGGCACGCTGTTGCCGGGGGCCCGCTCGGCAGCCGACCGTTCGTCGGCGCTGATGGGCGTCTTGCTGGTCTCGACGTACGCCAGTTGGGCCTCCGTCGCGGCAGGATCGGGGTTCGTCGCGGTCCCCTGCTGCTGGCCGGTGAGCGTCGCGGTCGCGCCGGCCGCGTTTGTCACCCGGATCGCGCCGGTGTTCTTCTCCGCACCGACGAAGAACGTCGGGAAGCCGGGCATCACCTCGATGATGAACGTCGTGCCCTTGACCGCCAGCACCATGTCCGGCGCGGTCACCTGCACGTCATTGGGGATGCGGCTGGAGTCCACGTCGATCTGGAGCCGCCCCATCTCCATCACGTCGATGCGCGTCCGCTCCACCCCCGCGTCATTGAGCGCCTGACGAACGGTCATCGATCCACGGTCGATCGTGATCGTCTGCGTGCTGCCGATCGTCAGAACCATGCCGGAGCGCAGCGGCGACACGCGGACCTTCGCGCCCTCGGTCAGAACCATTCCCACTCGGGCCGGCTCCCACCCCGCGTGAGGGTTGTCAACCTGGGCCTTCTCCGGCCGGAGGATGCTCACGGTCCCCTCGACGTGCGTGACGATGATGGGCGTCTTGGTGGCGGCCGCCGCGAGCACGGGCTGGGCCGCGGGCGCCGGCTGAGTCGCCGGCGCGGGCTGATTCCGCACTGCGTCCTTCTTCGACCCGGCCACCGCGGGCGCCGAAAGAGCCAAACCCGCCGCCATTGCCAACGCGACGGCTCGTCCATGCGAACGTTGGGATGTCGCCATTGAATCGTCCCTGTGGCAACGCGGGGCCGGAGAAGGGTGGGGCTCCCCGCGATGGGCTACTTCTCGGACAGGCTTATCGTACCATCAAAACCAGCCGGTGCACCCCCGACACCCCCGTCGGCTCCCCCCTCTTTGGCACGCCGGCGCCACTCCTGCATGGCCTGCCGGTAGAGCCCCGCCAGCCCAACGTCCCCAAACTCCCGCTCCAGCCGGTCAAAGGCGGCCTCCGCCTCGCGGAAATCCGCCCGCTGGTACGCCTCCACAGCACGCCGGGTCAGGTCCACCCACTCGGCGGTGCGCGGGCCGTGGGGCTCCAGGTCCCCCACCAACTCGTAGATCATCTCCGCGGCGTGCTTGCCCTTGACCGCGATGCGGCCGATCGGACGCACCAGCAGCGACGGGCCGGCCAGGTCCCGCAGGCGCTGCGAGATCAGGATGCGGGTGCCCAGATACCGGTTCGCCGACTCCAGCCGCGCCGCGAGGTTCGCCGCGTCGCCGATGACGGTGTACGACGAGTTCCGCGGCGGGTTGCCGAAGTCGCCGACCATGAGGTCGCCGGACGCCAGACCGGCACGCATCTCCAGCCGGCCCGCGTCGCCGAAGGCCCCGAGGTCGTTCATCTCGTCCAGCGTGCGGACCATCCGCAGCACGGCCTCGCACGCGGCGGAGGCGTGCCTGGGGTCGGCGATGGGCGCGCCCCAGAAGGCCATGATGCCGTCGCCGAGGTACTTGTCGAGCGTCGCGCCGGAGGATTGGAGAATGTCGGTCATCGCGCCCAGATAGGTCGCGAGCACCTCCGCCGTGCGGATCGACCCAAGCCGCTCGGCGATGGTCGTGAACCCCGCCAGGTCCGTGAAGAGCACCGTGAGTTCCCGCTTCTGCGGCACCATCGAGTCCAGCGACGGGTTGCTCACCAGGATGTCCACGACCGCGGGGGAGACGTACGAGCGGAACCGCTCCTCCGTGCGCCGGCGGGCCCGCTGCTCCACCAGCAGCCGGTGGAGCATCACCGCGAGCCATCCCCCACCCGCCGCCAGCGACGGCCCCGTGAACGCGACGATCGACCGCAGGCCGTCCCAGAAGACCACCCCGGCGACGAGAAACCACAGAACAACCAGCAGGACCACGAAAAGCGGCCCTGTGATCACCGTGCCCCGGACGCCCACAAATGTGCCCAGCAGGCCCAGGGCCGCGACCGCCGCAAGGTCCACCCACGGCGGGACGCTCGTCCGCTGCAACCCCGTGAGCAGCGAGTTGGCGATCGCCGCGTGCACGCACACGCCCGGCGTGCGAGGGTCGATCGACGTGCTGACGACGTCGGCCAGCGCCGCCGTGTAGGTGAACCCGACAAAGCAGATGCGACCGCCCAGCAAGGCCGCCGCACGGGCCCGACGCTCGCGGATCTGCTCCACGCCGTCGCGGATCTCGCCGAGCACCAACGGGAACTTGGTCGCAATCTCTCGGAGCGTGTCGACGACCGCCCGCTCCTCGTCGGTGGCTGGTTCGGCTTCCTCCACCATCGCCAGCAGGCCTGCGGCTTCCTCCGCGATGCTGCGCCACGCCGGCTCGGCCGCGGCGAACCGCTCGGGCCACTGCGGATCCCACGCCGGGATCGCGCGGACAGCGGCGGCCACCGCGTCGTATCCCTCGGGGGGCATGATCAGCCCCGCAGCCGCGGCACGCCGCACGGCCTCGTCCAACTGGCCGACGTTGCGTGCCAGCCGCTCGCCGATCAGCACCGGGTTGAGCACCGCGAGGATCGAGACCGTCGAGGCGCGCCGGCCCGACTCATCCACGATCGCGTCGGCCGGCGCCGGCGGGAACTGGCGTAGCCAGCCGGTCTCACCGCGCGGCCAGGCGAGGTACATCACACCGTCCACGTGCCGCCCGCCGGCGCGGTCGCGCCGCAGCGTGGCGAGAATCTCGCCGCCCGGGAAGCGCATAACCGCATCGCGCGGGCCGATCACAAGTTCGCCGGCCCCGACGCCTCGGTGCAAAGCCACGGCCGCGACCCCGAGCACCGGCCACAACCGCCCTCGCGCCTCAACCACCAGCGGGACGCGGCGCAGGCGACCGTCCCCGTCCAGCGAGTCGAGCGTCACGTTCGCGAGCCTCGCCGCGGCTTCGGCGAACAGCGGCACGGGCGGCTCCGGCGCTGTGGAGCGGGGCCAAAGGAACAGATCCGGCGGCGCCGGCGCCGACGACCCGGCCTCGTGCAGGGCGAACGCCTGCGCCGCCCGCAGCGCGGCAAGCAGGGCAGCACGCCGCTGGGCTCGGCCAACGACCGGCGCATCGGGCGTCAGGATCTGCTCGAGGGCGTCCACCGCCTCCGCCGCCGGCAGCGCCCGCAGGTGCGGATGTTCGCGAAGCGCGGCGTCCACAGCCAGCGCCGAGATGGCTCCGTCCGCGCCCTCGCGCGGGACCCCGAGACTGAAGTTCGTTGCGAGCACCACGCGTCCGTGGCCGGACATCGCCGCCGCGAGCAGATCGTCGTCGCGCACCGCGGTGAACCCACCGCCTTCCGGGCCGGGTCTGATCCGCTCGTCCTGCGGCTCGCTGAGCAGGAGGTCAAGCGCGATGACGCTCGCGCCGGCCAGCCGAAGTTCCTCCAGCGCCTGCGCCAGCCGCTCGCGGTGCCACGGCCAGCGCCCAACCGCGTCGATCGCCTGGTCGTCGATGGCGACGATCGCGATCTCGTCCGAGGGCGGGGGCGAGCCGCGGCCAAAGAGCGTTGCGCGCGTGTCGAGCGACGCCAGTTCCGTGCGGCTCTGATTCAGCCATCCGGTCGCCTGAAGAGCCAGGACGATGAGCGTGGCGCCGATGCCCAGGAGCCACTGCCGCCGGCGGACGGCGGCGGCCCGGGCGGCGGCGTTCGAGATGGGCGTCGCGTCGTCCATGGCGTCCCCCCTGTTATTCGGCCGCTCACCCCATCCGGGTTGGGCCGGCGGGCGGAGGATTCGGCCGGGCCTCGGGCTCGTTGCGGCGGCGGCTGAGGGTGATGTAATCCTGGGCCTTGGAGATCACGGCGAGGAAGTCCAGGCCAGAGATCGTCTGGTTCTCCGTGCTCGGGGGCATGATCCCAAGGTAGATCAACTCCCGCAGGGCGTAGCGCGGCACCGGACCGAAGACGCGCATGATCACGCCCCCCTTGATGCCGCAGACCTGCACGATCGCACGGGCGAGCATCCCCCGCTGCACGGCGGCCTCAGCGGGCTCGTCCCACGACTCCGGCACCCAGCCGGAGGCCTTGGCGTGCGCGACGCGCTCTTCGTAGCCGCGCGGAATGTGTCCGGAGTTCTCCAGCAGCACCAGCGCGTGGAGCGCCTCGTCGTTGGAAACGGCGACGCGACCCGGAAGGGTGTACCAGAACTCCATCTCGGCCAGGCTGTCGGTCGGGGCGTAGTCCGTGCGGGCGCGCTGCGTGACCATCGTGCGGGCGCACCCCGGCAGCACCAGGGCCGCGGCGAGTGCCGCGAGGGCGATCACGCGGGCGTGGGCGGAACGTGGTCGCATGGAGCCTCCGTCTTGCTCAGAACGACAGCGTCGCGGACAGGAGCACGAAGTGCCGCGTGTGCGGGTTCTGGATGATCGCATCACTCGGAAAGAACACGCCGTAGCGCACCCCCAGAGCGAAATCGCTCGTGACGCGGTAGTTGGCGTACAGGTCCAGTTCCGTGCCGAGGAAGTTCTTGTCCAGCGTGTCCTCGTCGATGGGGGCGTCCTGGTTGAACTTGCCGAACACCAGCACGTCGGCGCCCACCTGCATCCGCTCGAAGCCGTTGACGGTCCGCAGCGGGAACGTGCTGGCGCCCACGCGCAGGCTCATGAGGTTGTTCAGCGACGTCGCGAACGCCAGGCCGGTGTTCGCGAACCCCAGCGAGTTGAACGAATGGTCCTTCGTCCCGGCGAGGTTCCCGGCCACGGTCTCCGAGGGAAGGATGCGGTCGCCGTCGCCCGAGGCGAGGAGCGTCTCGACCTGCAGGCGGGTCAGGCCGCGGTCGTGGAACTGGTATGTCAGTTGCGCCCTGGCCGCGAAGGCGGAGATGTCCTCCGCGAACTGCACCGGGTCACGGAGCGGGTCCGACTGGCTCTTCCCCGTCTCGTAGACGAACTCCCCAAGGTATAACAGGTTTGGGCCCAGGCTGCCGTCGACCCCGACGCCCAGGTACACGGCGTCGTACTCGAAGTCCACAGGGCTGAGGATGCCGAAGCGAGCGACGCCGTCGTCGCTGTTGTAGTCCGCCATGTACAGGCCGTAGGCGTAGAAACTCTGGTTCGTCGGGCTCGTGGCCCGGAACAACCCGCCGTAGAACCCGCGGAGCGTGCGCCGGTTGAACTCCGAGCGCGACGAGTCGAAGTCAATGATGCTCTCGTCCGGAGGTGTCACGCCGGCGAGCCCCTCGGCCACGAAGCGCCACCCCGTCCCCCAGACGAAGCCGGGCCTCGCAGCGATCAGTTGTTCCGACAGCGCCAGGCCGGCGCCCCAGTCCACGAACTGCCGGCCGATGCGGAGGTCGAACCCGACCGGGCCGTCGGAGCCCGTCAGGTCCAGTTCGTACCAGTAGCGGTCCACGAACGGCTCGGCCCACGAATCGCCCCGCCCGTCGAACGAATCGCCGGGGCTGAAGTCGCGGTAGCGGAAACTGGAGCGGAAAAAGAAGTTGTGTACCTCGTCGATGGAGGCGCGGGCGTACAGGGTCGTGTCGTACTGGTTCAGCCGACGCGAGTCGCCGTTGGCGTCGTCCAGGTTGAGGAACGTGTACGTGAAGTACCCGCCGACATCGAGCAGCGCCCGTTCCGAGAGGTTCAGGCTCGAGTCCAGACGCAGGCGGTCCATCCGCTCGCTCTGGCGGAACGCCCGCTCGAGCCGGCGCTCCTGCTCCTGCGCCGGCGCTGCCGCGGCAAGCCCGACCGCCGCCAGCAGCGCGACCACCCCCGTGCGTGTCCGGAAGGAAGGCTGTCGTGGCCCATCTCGCATGTGCGGCGATCTCCATCGGGCCCGTCCGACCGGCGGCTCGCGCGGCGCGGGCTGGCAAGTCTTGCGCCCGGCTGGGCGGTGGGCGGCGCCCAGCCGGGGAACAGAGCCGATTGTTGCGGCAACGTTGTACCCGAACACCGTCCCGCACGCACGCCCCCGCCGCACCCCGTCCGCCCTCGCCGGGCTGCGGGTGAGCCGAAGCCGCATCAGGACGGCGGCCCCGTCAGCGGAGAGCCGAAGGTAGCCCCCCCGCCGTTCTGGAACAGATCCCAGTGCGTCAGCAGCGCCAACACCGGCGCATCAGCGAAGACGCCCAGCGAGTAGAAGTTCAGCGCATCCTTGAGCGCCGGCGAACCGGGAGCGTGCAGGTCGATGGTTCTGGATTCCCTCGCCTCAAGCGTCACGTCAATCTGCCCCGGCGCCGAGCCATCGGAGTAATAGAAGACCACCCGCACGAGCACCGCGGTGTCCGACGGGTTATGCAGCGCCAGTTCCTCGAAGCCCACGATCCCGGCGGTGTCGCGGTCCAGGAACGCGTCGGCGAACAGCACGGCCGTGCGGCCGGCGGCGTTGACGCCTGCTCCCGTTGCGTCGCCGCGGATGGCGTCGCTGGCGCTGAGCTGGACCGCGATCGGCAGGTCCGACTCGAGGCGAATCGTCACCCGGCCCGCCCGCGCCGACAGGAGCGCATCGGGCGTGATCCTCAGCGGCCGCTGCGCGGGGACATGCACCGTGATCTGCTCGTCGGCGAGGGACTCCAGGCCGTCCTCGGTGTGGAACGACCTGACGATGCGAACGGTCGCGGCCCTCACCGGGTCAGGATTGAACAGGGCCAGCACCCCCGAGGAGTTGTCCCGTGTGTCGAAATACGGCAGCGTCACATCCAGTTCGCCCGTCCCGACGCCGCCCAGGGCCGTAAACCCGCGGCCGAAGAGAGCCTCGTAGCGGCTGTGGGCCATCACGAGCGGCACGCTGGCGGTCGCGACGACGGCGAAGTGCCCGACGGGAAGATCCTCGGCGTTGAAGTTCACGCCGCCGCGGCGCTTGGCGGCCGCGCCCCAGGTGAACTGGTGCACCGTGCCGTCCTCGTAGTACAGCGTGAACGTCACGCTGCCGTCGGTGTCCGTCGGGTTGTAGTACAGCAGGAAGTCGAACACCTCCCCCGGCGAACGAATGACGTCCGGGAAGGTCCACACCGTCGAGGTCACGGAGGTGAACGCCTCGCCCGTCGCGGCGTCGTCGCCAGAGCCGCCGGGCGAGAAGTTGTCGTACCGGCTCAGCAGAGCGCCGATCTCGGCGCTGGATTGCACCTCAAGCGCGTACCCGACGTTCAGCCGCGTGAGGGCCTCGTTCCCGCGGCCGCGCTCGGTCACGGTGATCCCGCCGCGCGACCGCGGCGGCAGGATGCCCGCGGCGATCACCTCGTCCCGCTCCCCAACCTCGTAGTGCGCCAGCACGCGGTACATCACCGGGAACGGGTGCGGGTTCACCAGCGGCACGTACTCGTTGACCGTCGTGTCGTTGCGCCACCCCTCGGGGAAGTAGACGCTGGTCCAGACATCCAGCGCCAGCGTCGCCACTTCGCTCACCGCGCCGCCGGGGCCGAACGCCACCGCGAAGAATCGCTGCGGCCCCGCGCCCCATGCCGCGTTCGCCTGTCCCGTCCACGCGAACTGGGGTCCCTCCTCGTCGGTGAACAGGACCTCGTCCCCTTCCTCCAGCCCGCCGCTGCCATTGCTGTCGCGGTAGAAGCGGACGTGCGTCACCGGCCCGCCCTCGCCGATCACCGCCACAAGCGAGAGCGGGCTGCCGATCATCGGCTGCACGTCCGTCGGCAGCAGCGCGTCGATGACCGGCGGCTGCGTCACGATGAACGTCGTCGAGATCGGGTCGCTGAAGATCCCCAGGTCGTTCACCGAGACCGCAAACAGCCGCGTCGTCGTCCCCCCCCACTCCGCCGGCACGACGATCTCGGCGCGGTGCAGCCCCGGCGCCAGCGCGGGCGCCACCAGATCCCCCGTCTGCTCCTCCGGGTCCAGCACGCCGTCGTCGTCGGCGTCGCGGAAGAGACGGACCGTCTGGATCGTGCCCAGCGGATCGCTGTCGGTGACGCCGATGATCGTCACCGTCAGCACCGCCCCCACGGCCACGGGCGAGGGGGACACCGAGATGTCCACCACCACCGGCGGCAAGCCGATCACGACCTGCGTCGTGACGACAGGGCTCTCCAGTTCGTCGTCGTCCACCGCCACCGCGAAGAACCGCTGCACGCCGCGCCCCCACGCCGGCGATGCAACGCCCGTCCACGACGCCGGCCCATCTGAGAGCAACTGGTCGCCCGCGTCCAGCACGCCGCTGCCGTTGCTGTCGCGATAGATCTGCACGGCGACGACCTCGCCGTCGTCGTCCCGCACGTTCACCGCCTCCAGCGTGAACTCCGTGCCGGTCCGCACGATCGCCGGCGCCGCGAGCGCGTCGATCAGCGGCACGCCCAGCACCATCAGTTGGAGTGATTCGACCACCCCGTCGGAGCCCAGGTCATCCACCGGCACCGCCAGGAGCGTCACCAGCCCCGCCCTCCACCCCCCTTCCAGCGGGTCCACCGTCAGCATCACGTCGAAGACGCCCTCGACGCTGTCGGTCACCTCCGCCAGCAGCGCATCGCCCTCGCTCACCACCCCGTTGCCGTCGTCGTCGCGGTAGAAGCGGACCGCGGTGACGAACCCGTCCGGATCGTCCGTTCCCGCGGCCGTAAGGAACAGCGGGTCGAAGTACCGCACAGTCTCAAGCGACGCCGAGAACTCCTCCATCGTCGCGAAGTCGTTGATGAGCACGCGGACGGACCTGACGATGCTGAGGTGCAAGTCGCCGTCCATCGCCTGCGCCAGGAACGTGTTCTCCGCGGGACCCCACCCGGACGGGACCGCGACCTCGATCGAAAACCCGTCCGCGCCGTCGCTGTCGGTCCCGAGCCAGGTGTCCCCCATGTCCAGGTACCCGTTCCCGTTGACGTCGCGGTAGAACATGACCGACACCGACGGCCCGTCTACATCCGTCGCGGTCGTCGTCAGTGTGATCGTGTCGCCCGTCCCGACCCGCGAGGACGACGCCTCGAGCGCTTCGAGCATCGGAGCGTGGTGCAACTCAGCGCCGACGACGATCGCCTCACCCACCACGCCGATGTTGTCGACCGGCCGCACCAGGAACTGCACGGGGCCGAACAGTCCCGCTTCGAACGGCACCTCCCCGTGATACATGAACCCGTCGCCGCCGAACGTGTCCGTCCCCAGCAGCACGTCCGCCTCGGAGATCGTCCCGTCGGCATCCACGTCGTACCAGAACGACACCGCCGCGACCGTGCCATCCTCGTCCGCGGGATCCAGGGCCATCAGACCGACGGGCGAGCCGAAGATGATCACCGGCGTCAATGTGATCGCCGATCCAATCGTCGGCGGCACGCTCTGCGCCACCGTGACGCTCCGAACCTCGCTGCGCAGCCCCCCGTTGTCCACCGCCTGCGCAAAGTACCGCACCACCGCCGGCCCCCACGCCGGGTCGGCCGTCCCCGACCACGCGTAGCCGTCCGCGCCGCTGGTGTCCTCGAACAGCAGTTGGTCCTGCGCATCGAGTATGCCATTGCCGTTCGCGTCTCGGTAGAAGCGCACGGACTGCACCGAGCCATCCGCGTCCGTGACGCCCGTGGCCGTCAACGTCAGCGCTCCGCCGGGCGAGACCTGCGTCACCGATGCCGTCAGCGAACCAATCACCGGCGGCGCCAGGATGGTCAGTTCGACCATCGCAAGGTTCCCGGGCGCCCCATCGTTATCGAACGCCTGCGCGAAGAACCTCGCCCCACCCGTCCCCCACGCGGCCGGGACCACCCCGCTCCACGTCCACCCGTTGGACACCGTCGTGTCGATCCCGAGTTGCTGGTCGTTGGGGTCCAGATCGCCGCTGCCGTTGGTGTCGCGGTAGAACCGCACCTCGGCGACGATCCCGTCCACGTCGCCCACATCGTCGGCGGTGAGCGTCAGCACCTGCCCGCGCACCGCCGGCGTGGGCGTGGCCGTGAGCACGCCGATCACCGGCGCAACGTTCGGCTGCGGCGTCCGCCCGCGCAGCAGGCGCAGCGAGTCCGCCAGCGAGTTGGCGGCCACCAGATCCGTGAACCCATCGCCGTTGAAGTCCGCCGCCGCCAGCCCCATCGGCCCCGCGCCCGCGCTGAACCGCTCCGGCGCCCCCAGCACGCCGTGGCCATCCCCCGTCAGCACCGAGATGTCATTGCTGAACAGGTTCGCCGTCGCGATGTCCGCCCGCCCGTCGCGATCGAAGTCCCCGGCCACAATTCCGTACGGCTGCTCGCCCACGAAGTACCGGCCGCGCTCGGTCAGCACGCCCCGGTTGGTGTTCAGCAGCACCGACACCGTCCCGGAGAACGAGTTGCTCACGGCGAAGTCGGGGTCCCCGTCCCCGTCAAAGTCCGTCGCCACGATCCCCCGCGGCACGGACCCGACCTCGATCGTCGCCGCCGTCGAGAACGCCCCCCAACTGTTGTTGCGCAGCAGCGTCACGTCCCCGCCGGTGATCCCCACCACCGCGAGATCGAGGTCGCCGTCGAGGTCCACGTCCGCCGCCGCCATCGCCACCGGCCCGGCTCCGACGCTCGTGAACGTCGGCGCCGCGAACGCCCCTCCCCCGAGCCCGCGCAACAGCGCCACGCGCGACGTCGCGAACACCGCCACCGCGATGTCCGGAATTCCATCCCTCGTGAAATCGCCGACAACCACCGCCCTCGGCCCCGACGAAACGTCCAGGTCCGCCCCGCGCACCAGCACCCCGCCTCCCACGTTCACCAGCACAGTGACCGTGCTCCCCAGCGAGTTGGCGACCACAAGGTCCAGATCGCCGTCGCCGTCCACATCCCCCGCGGCCAGCCCCCGCGGCCCGGAACCCACACCCACCTGCACCGGCGTTCCCAGCGTCCCGGCTGCTCCCGTGAGCAGAATCGACACGTCGTTCGTTGACGCATTCGCGACCGCCAGGTCCGGCACGCCGTCGCCGTTGAAGTCCGCCGCGACCACAGCCGTCGGTTGCTCCCCCTGCAGACCGATCGTGGAGCCGGTGAACGCGACCGCGAGGAGCACCCGCGGCTCCAGCGCCTCACAACAGACCATCGGCTCGCCGCCCGAGCGCAACCGGGCGACACGTGCGGGGCGAAGTCCACCGGCGGCATCCCGTCCGGGACGGCCGTGGGCGTGCGCGGTCTGATCGAACATCGCAGGTTCCTCAGCCGACCGCGGCGGTGTGGGCATCCGCCGCGGCCCCGGCGGCAGCCCCGAATATATCGGTTGCACCCACCCCCTGCATCCCCAAACCAGCCCTCCCACCGACTTCGCGGTACGCTGAACCGAACTGGGGCCCGTGGCGAAACGGCAGACGCGGCGGACTTAAAATCCGCTTCCGGGTCTCCCCGGAGTGTGGGTTCGAATCCCACCGGGCCCATTCGACCGCGCGGCCGCCACGCGCCGCCACCCTCTCCATCACGCGCCGGACCGACAAAAACTTCGCCCGCCGCCGGGCGAGGTCGGATGCGTCTCACCCGGTATCATCGCCCGTGACCACGTCCGCCCCGCAATCCCTCGCGCTCGCGCTCGGCATCGGCTCGCTGGTGCTGCTGATCGCGCACCGCCTGCGCATCCCCTCCGTCCTCCCCCTGCTGCTCACCGGCATCCTGCTCGGCCGTTCCGGCGCGGGCGTCCTCGACGCCGACACCATCGGCACCGGCCTCAAGGCCCTCATCACGGTCTCCATCGCCCTCCTCATCTTTGAGGGCAGCCTGCACCTGGACCGCAAGACCCTCTCCGCGGCCCCGAAAGCCGTCTGGCGGATCCTCACGATCGGCGCGCTGGTCACCTGGGCCGGCGCGGCCGTGCTCGCCCGCCTCACTCTCGACATGCCCTGGGGCGTCGCGCTGGTCCTGGGCGCGATCCTCATCGTCACCGGCCCCACCGTCATCCAGCCCATCATCCGCCGCGTCCCCCTCACGCCGCGCCTCAGCGCCGTCCTCGCATCCGAGGGCATCATCATCGACGCCATCGGCGCCGTCGCCGCCATCTCCACCCTCGAGGTCATCATCGACCTCGCCGGCGCCCAGACCGGCGCCACCACCTTCACCGCCGCCCTCAGCATCGCCGGCCACACCGCCCTCCGCCTCGTCGGAGGGGGTGTGATCGGCGCGATCGCCGGCATCGCCGGCGCCGCGCTGATGCAACGCGCCAATTCCCACGGCCGCCAGTCGCAGGAGCACCTCCACCTCATCGCGATGGCGGCGTGCATGTGTTCCGTCGGGATCGGCGAGATCGTCGCCCCCGAGTCCGGCCTCGCCGCCGCCACCGTCTGCGGCCTGGCCATCGCCTCCCGCCGCATCATCGGCGAGCGTGAACTCCGCCGCTTCAAGGAGGAGATCGCCTCCTTCCTCCTGGCCGTCCTGTTCCTTCTCCTGGCCTCGCGCTTCGAACTCCGCCGACTCGCCGATGCCGGGTGGCCCGAGGTGCTCTTCCTCCTCGGGCTCATCTTCGTCGTCCGGCCGATGAACATCCTCGCGAGCACGACCGGCTCCTCGCTCTCGATGCGTGAGCGCTTCTTCGCGGGCCTCTTCGCGCCCCGCGGCGTCGTCGCCGCCTCCGTCACGTCCTTTGCCGCCATCGAACTGACCGCCGCCGGCGTCCCCGGCGCCGAGCGCCTCGAGCCGGTCATGTTCCTGGTCATCGCCGTAACCGCCTCCGTCGCCAGCGTGACCGCGCGGCCGCTCGCCCGCGCCCTGGGCGTCCTCGCCCCGCCCCCCGACGCGGTCGTGATCGTCGGCGCTCACACCCTCGGCCGCCGCCTCGCCGCCGCCCTCGCGGCCGAGGGCGCATCGGTCCGCCTCGTGGACTCCAATCCCGCGCGCATCGCCGCCGCGGCTGCCACAGGCCTCCCCACCGCCCTCGGCGACGCCACCGACACGAGGTGGCTCGACGAAGAGGGGGCCCCTCACGATGCCGGCTGGGTCGTCGCCATGACCGGCAACCGCGACGTGGACACCGTCGTCGCCCGCTGGGGCGCCCAGCGCTGCGGCCCCTCCCGCTCCTTCCGCTTCGCCGACTCCCCGACCCCCGCCGACGACCGCCCCGGCCAGCCGTTCATCGCCGGCCGCCCGCTCGCCCACCTCCTCGACGCCCTTGAGGCCGGTGTCCTCCATATCACCGCGACCGACGGCCCCAGCCCTGACCCGACCGCCACCCCCCTGGCCTTCCGTGCCGGCGGCCACACCCATCTGATCCCCCACAACGCGAGCCCCTCCATCCCCCCCAAGGCCCGCGTCATCAACCTGACGCCCAATGCCCCCGCGCCCACCGTCTCCCCAACCGGCGCAACGGACGGCGCCGCCACCCCATCGACCTCCATCGGCGCGGTCTGAGCCACGGTCCCGGCGTCCCACTCGTCCCAAACGCGACCCCGCACACCCACCCGCCTAAACTCCCCACCCCTACACCCCCCCTGTCTCAGCGTGAGCCAGGGTGGTCAGGTGGCCGGCGGCCGGTCCGGCAATCCCACCGTCCCCCTCCCCGAACGACCCGAGAGGGTCCGTCCCGAATCACCCCAGGAGTCCACGACGCATGGTCCGCATCCGCATGAGCCGTCTCGGCCGTCGCCGCCGCCCCTTCTACCGCATCTCCGCCGTGGACATCCGCACCAAGCGTGACGGCAAGGTCCTCGAGCAACTGGGCTGGTACGACCCGCTCGCGAAGGAAGACAAGCAGATCTTCCTCGAAGAGGAGCGGATCAAGGAGTGGCTCAAGCGCGGCGCTCAGCCCTCCGAGACCGTCATGGACATCCTCGCCAAGCACAACATCGTGGATGCCGCCGCCTGGAAGGCCCAGCGCGAGGCCCGTCTCGCCCGCAAGAAGGCCAACCAGCCCGCCGCCGCGGCCGAGGGCGAGAAGAAGGCCGAGTAACCCTCAGGCCCACAACCGAGTTTCCCTCCAAGAGCCGCGGCCCACACCCCCGCGGCTCTTTCTCTTCCCCCCCTTCCACCCCCTCCATTTCCACTTTCCACTTTTTCGCTTTCCACTTTCTCAATGCCCCTCCGCATTGACATCCTGACCACCTTCCCCGAGATCTTCTCGCCCGAGCCTCCCGCGGCTCTGGGCGTTTCCATCCCCGCGCGCGCCCGCGCCGCCGGCCTGGTCGAGTGGCACGCCCACAACATCCGCGCGTGGACCACCGACAAGCACCAGAAGACCGACGACCGCCCCTTCGGCGGCGGGCCGGGCATGGTCATGATGTGCCAGCCCATCTGGGATGCCGTCCACGCCGTCGAGGCGATGGACCCCCGCCCCGCGCAGCGCATCCTCCTGACGCCACAAGGCCAACTCCTCAAGCAGCCGCTGGTTGAGGAACTCGCCCGCCTCCCGCGCCTCCTCCTGATCGCCGGCCACTACGAGGGCATCGACGAGCGCGTCATCGAAAAACTCCAACCCCTGGAAATCAGCCTCGGCGACTACGTGATCTCCGGCGGCGAACTGGCCGCAATGGTCCTGATGGACGCCGGCATCCGCCTCCTCCCCGGCAGCCTCGGCGACGAGCAGTCCGCCGCCCAGGACAGTTTCTCCCCGGTCACCCTCCCCCCGCCCAAGAGGGCCAAGGGCGCCCCCCGCCAGCCGCCCCAGCCCCCCCCGACCCTCCGCCTGCTCGACTGCCCTCAGTACACCCGCCCCCGGGAGTGGATGGGCATGTCCGTCCCCGAAGTCCTCATCAGCGGCGACCACGGAGCCGTCGAACGCTGGCGCCTGGAACAGCGCCTGGCCCGCACCCGAGCCCGCCGCCCGGACCTGCTCCAGGAGCCCCTCCCCGAGGGCGGCGCCCCGGCAGGCCCCGAATCCGCAAAGCCAGAGGGGCCCTCAGAGGGCCGCGCTGTGGACCCCCCACCGCCTCCCGTCTAAACTCCCCACCCCCGGTTCGGGCCCGTCCCTTGGGCGGACCGGGTCCCCTGCGCAACCCAAGCCTCGGAGCCTCGCCGATGGGCCTTCAGCAGATCATCGAGAACGTCAACAAGGACGCCATCCGCACCGACCTCCCGCGGATCGACATCGGCGACACCGTCAACGTCCACTTCCGCATCATCGAGGGCCAGAAGGAGCGCATCCAGGTCTTCCAGGGCGTCGTCCTGGCCCGCACCCGCCGCGGCATCAACGAGATGATGACGGTCCGCCGCATCGTCGAGAACATGGGCGTCGAGCGCATCTTCCCGATCAACTCGCCGAAGGTCGCGGAGATCGAGGTCGTCCGCCGTGCGGACGCCCGCCGCGCCAAGCTCTACTACCTCCGCGACCGCGCCGGTAAGAGCCGCCGTCTCCGCGACCGCCGCCGCGGCCTCAAGCACGTCGCCGGCGAGGCCTTGGCTGGCCAGGGCTGACCGCCTGCAAGGCCCGACACAACCGACCACCCGTGCCGAGGCACAGACCTTCTTGGTCCGTGCCTCGCTTGCTTTTTCGGTGCGCAGTACACTCCACGCCCCGTCTTTGCCAGCAATCCCAGAGGAGCACCCGCGATGATGACCCCTCCCGAAAAGCAGCACCAGTGGCTCCGCCACCTCGTCGGCGAGTGGGCGATCGAATCCGAGTGCATCCCTGGCCCGGACCAGCCCCCCGCGAAGACCACCGCGACCGAAACGGTCCGGATGCTCGGGGACCTCTGGGTCGTCGCTGAAGGCCGCGGCGAGATGCCCGGCGGCGGCCAGATGTCGTGGGTGATGACGATCGGCTACGACACCAACCGCAAGAAGTTCGTCGGCAGTTGGATCGGCTCCTGCATGACCACGATGTTCGTCTACGAGGCCGACCTCGACACGGATGAAAAGCGCCTCCCCCTCACCACGTCCGGCCCCTCCTTCGCCGATCCGACGAAGATCGCCACCTACGAGGACATCATCGAGATCCACTCCCCCGACCACCGCACGCTCACGTCGCAGGTGCGGAACGACGACGGCACGTGGACCAGGTTCCTGACCGCCCACTACCGCCGCGTGCGGCAAGAGCCGTCCACTACATCCTGCTGACGCTCACGCTACCGGCGGCGCGACGTTCCCGTGCGCCCCTTGGCGGCAGTCTTGCCGCGTCCGCGCGCAGCACCGGCCGCCGGCTTGCTCTTCTTCGTGCGTGTCCCCCCGCGGCCGGAGGCGGTTCTCCCCGCCGTGCGCTGCGTGCTCGCCGCACGTCCACCACGCCGGCCACGCCCACGAGCCGACGTGGTTTCCTCGGCCAGTTCCATCTCGAACCCCTCCTCCTCGCCCCTGATCCCTTCGCCCGTCCCCGGCCCCGTCATCGGCAGGATCTCGTCCAGCGAGATCCGCGTCAGTTTCTCGTCCGTCGCCGACTCCTCGTCGAGCGTGCGCTGCAGTTCCTCCGCCGCGCGTTCCAGCCCCAGGTGCCGCGCCAGCGTCCGGGCGCTCCCGTACGCCGTGATCTCGTAGTGCTCGGCGCGCTGCGCCGTGATGATCAGCGCCTCGTCGATCACCGCCCCGTCCCCGTCGGCCTCCAGCAGTTCGGTCCCCTCCTCGATGATCCCCTCCATCGCTGCGCACTTCTTCCCGCCCAGCCGGATCCCGAGGTCCTCGCCGATCCGCTTGAGGCGCTCCACGTGCTCCCGCGTCTCCTCCACATGCGCCTCGAACGCCTCGCGCAGCGATGGCGACTGCGCCCGCGCCGCCATCTTCGTCAGCACCTTGAGCAGTTGCACCTCGGCGCTGTACAGGTCCTTCACCTGATCCTCGAACAGCGATGCGATCGTCCTGAGTTCCATGGCGGCGCTCCCCTTCGGTTGGTGCGGCCCCTGCCCCTCCGCCGCGACCGGTTCCAACCTCGCGCGCCGCGATGAACCGGGGGTGAAAGCCCGGCGCCCCATTCCGTCTCCCCCGCCCCAAGGCCCGGACAGCCCAAGGTTCGCAATTCAGCGAACTTCACCTTGCCACGCCCTGCACCACCGAGTATCCTTCGAACATCGGGCGACCCAACGAAAGCCGCCCGCCGACCGCAACTCACGGAAGGGACGACAGTTATGGACACCAACGGCACGTCG
>CALAFV010000579.1 GCA_937891445.1 uncultured Phycisphaerales bacterium
CCGCCGGCGCCGCCGCCGAGGGCCTTGCCGAGGGTGCCGGTGAAGATGTCCACGCGGCCGTTCTTTCCGTTGGCGCCGGCCGGGGCGTACATGTCGTAGAACTCGTGCGTGCCGCGGCCGGTGGGGCCCATGACGCCGTGGCCGTGGCTGTCGTCCACGACGAGGATCGCGCCGTACTGGTCGCAGAGGCGGCGCATCGTGGGGAGGTCGGCGACGGAGCCTTCCATGGAGAAGACGCCGTCGGTGACGACCCAGATGACGCCGGTGACGTCCTTGTTTGCGCGGGCCTCTTCGAGGCGGGCCTGGAGGGAGTCGGGCCCTTCGAGGCGGTTGTTCTTGTACACGCTCTTGTGGACGCCCTTCTTGATAACGGTCGTGAGGCGGATGGAGTCGATGATGCAGGCGTGGTTGAGTTCGTCGGAGATGATGATGTCGCCGGGCTCGCAGCAGGTGGGGAAGAGGGCTTCGGTGGCGGTCCAGGCGGAGACGAAGGTGTAACTCGCCTCGGTGCCCATGAGTTCGGCGATCTTCGCCTCGATCATCTCGTGCGGGGTGAAGGTGCCGCAGATGAAGCGCACGCTGGCGGTGCCGGCGCCGTAGTCGCGGAGGCCCTTGATCCCGGCCTCGATCACCTCGGGATGGTTGGCCAGGCCGAGATAGTTGTTGGAGCAGAAGCAGAGGCAGTCGCCGTAGCCGCGGATCTTGACGACCGCGTCCATCGGCCCCTCGATGGTCTGGAGGTGCTTGTAGAGTTTCTTGTCGCGGAGGTCGGCGAGGAGGGCGTCGGTGCGGGTGTCGAAGGCGTGAGTGGGGGAGGTCGGGGCGGTCATGGGGACTCCGGCGATGAGCGTCGGGCGGGCCCGGCGCGGTCGGCTGACGCTGTCTGGCACGCATCGGGCGTGTTGGGGGCGATTCTACGACCCGTGCGTCGCGGCCCGGGGCGGTGGGGTTAGCGTCAGGCGGCCTCCCGGTGGAATAGCGGCGGGTGGCCGGGTGTTCGCCAATACTTCGGACCCGGGGGGACCCGTGAACCCGGGGGGTGGGAACGGGGGCGGGGGTGTGACTCGAAGGAGCCTGCAGGCATGAACCTCCGGACCAGCAAGATCGCCGTTGTCGCCGCTTCCGCCGCGCTGATCGCCGCGGGCGCGGCCCTCACCGCCGCCACGATGTCCAGCCCCGCGGAGGCCGCTCCCGCGGCGCGGTCCGCCGCGGCGGCGCCGTACCGGATCGACGGGGTGCACTCGTCGGTCGTCTACAAGATCAAGCACAACAACGTTTCGAACTTCTACGGCATCTTCAGCGGGATCAAGGGCGAGTTCTCGCTGGAGGACGGCGGGTCGATCAACGTCACCGTTGACGCCGGGTCGATCCTGAGCGGCAACTCGAAGCGTGACGAGCACCTGCGCAGCCCGGACTTCTTCTCCGCGAAGGAGTATCCGGAGATCACCTTCAAGTCCACGAGCATGAAGAAGGTTGGCGACGGCCGCTTCGAGGCGACGGGGACGCTGACGCTCCGCGGCCAGAGCAAGCCGCTGACCGTCACGATCGAGCACACCGGCGACGGTGAGGGTCGTCGCGGGCCCGTGAGCGGGCTGGAGACGCGCTTCACGATCAAGCGCTCCGAGTTCGGCATGGTGTACGGCCTGGGCCAGGGCCTGTCGGACGAGG
>CALAFV010000580.1 GCA_937891445.1 uncultured Phycisphaerales bacterium
CGGCGTGCCGCGGGCGCCCGATCCCTGCCTCCAATCACCACGACCGACCACGGACGGGTGAGCATCTCCGGAAGGAGTGCGCGATGTCGCTGCGCCCTGACCCGACGGACCCGGCGGACATGACGGCGAACGAGCGGCTGGACGAGGTCGCGAGCATCTTCGCGCGCGGGATTCTGCGGCTGCATGGGCGAATCCCCCCACACCTCGCCTCCTCCGAACCCCCACAGAATCTGCCGGAATCCTCGGCCACATGCCTTGAACTGTCGGCACCCTCCCGCCCTGATGGCGTCGCTGGTTAACGGCCAGAGAAGGGCGGTGATGTGCGATGCTGAACGTGGGCCAGAAGGTGAGCGAGCTGCGGCGGATGACCGTCGGCGAACTCCGGCGCGAGTACGCCGAGGTCTTTGGGGAGCAGACGCGCTCGTTCCACAAAGAGTTCCTCGTCCGACGGATCGCGTGGCGGATTCAGGCCAATGCGGAAGGCGGGCTCCCTGAACGGGCCCGGCAGCGGGCGCTGGAGATCGCCAATGACGCCGACCTCCGAACGCGAGCGCCAGTCGGGGCCGAGCCCGTAAAGGTGGCGGCCCCCGCGCCAGGCGGCCGCGTCGTGACCAAGCGGGTCGAAGCCCCCGCCGATGCGCGGCTCCCGATGCCGGGGGCGCTCCTGACGCGCGAGTATCGGGGCCGCACCATCCGGGTCCGGGTGCTGCCGAACGGGTTCGACTACGAGGGGACCATCTACCGGTCGCTCTCGGCGGTCGCGCAGGCGGTCACCGGAGCGCACTGGAACGGTTACCTGTTCTTCGGGATTCAGGCACCGAAGGCCGCGGAGGCACGATGACGCGACACCGACCCAACCAGAGCAACGGCAAGGTGCCCGCCGTCCGCTGCGCCATCTACACCCGCAAGAGCAGCGAGGAGGGCCTTGAGCAGGAGTTCAACTCCCTTGATGCCCAGCGAGAGAGCGGCGAGGCGTACATCCGGAGCCAGAACGGCGAGGGGTGGGTGTGCCTGCCCGACCGCTATGACGACGGCGGCTTCACCGGCGGGAACATGGACCGGCCTGCGCTCAAGCGCCTCATGGCCGACATCGAGGCGGGCAAGATCGACTGCGTGGTGGTCTACAAGGTGGACCGCCTCTCGCGCTCGCTGCTCGACTTCGCCCGCATGATGGAGGCATTTGAGCGCCACAAGGTCTCGTTCGTCTCCGTCACCCAGCAGTTCAACACG
>CALAFV010000581.1 GCA_937891445.1 uncultured Phycisphaerales bacterium
ACGCCCCCTGACGACCGTCCCCCCTCCCCCCTGCCCTCCCTCCCGCGACGCCCCAATCTCAGGCGACACGAAGTCGTGGATACCGACTGCCTAAGTCGTTGTCCAGACCCCAGTTGCAACACACCCCGAGTTGGCGCTCTCCGCCCCCGGACTTTCGAGCGCAAAATTTAGCGTTTCCTCTTGCACCACACTGCAAACTACTCTAAATTTGGCGACGCGCACCGCCACTCCGGCGGCGACGCTCTGGGATAGGCCAAGACGCCCCCGTCCATCCCGCGTCCATCTCTGGCCTCTCGCCCGCGGCGCCGTGCCGCGGAGAAGCCGGTCGTCGCAATCTCAGAAGTGGAGAAGTGCTCATGAACGGTCGTTCCGTCCTCGTCGCGTTCGCCGCCCTCACCGGGCTCGCAAGCGCCGCATCAGCGCAGTTCACCATCACCCCCGGCGGAGCCAACTCCGGCATCGGCACGTTCCAGAACGGCGTCGTCCCCTCCGGCATCACCGGCACCGGCTCGGCCACCGCCAACCTCCGCCCAGGCAACGCCACCAGCACTCCCGACAGCCTCTTCCAGGCCTGGTGGTGGTTCCGCGGCCCCGGCGACACCCGTGAGTTCGCCTTCGGCAACGGCGCCAGCGGCAGCCTCTCCGTCTCCGGCGTCCTCGTCGGCGACAACACCGGCAACCTCGACACCGGCGGCTACGACTTCACCGTCACCAACAGCGGTTACAGTTTCACCTCCGCCCAGCGCTGGCAGATCTTCAACCCCTCGAACACCGCCGGCACCAACGTCCAGGTCCTCGCCTCCAACACCATCACCAACACCGGCGGCTCCGCCGCGACCTTCTCCCTCTTCTACTACATGGACTTCGACGTCGGCGCCGCCACGACCAACTCCGCGTCGCTCGTCGGCCCCAACACCATGTCGATCAGCGGGGGGATCGGCAACGTCGTCGAGTGGGCCGGCGTCGGCGCGGATGCCTACCAGGTGACGACCTATTCCACCCTCCGCGGGTTGCTCGCCAACGCCTTTGTGGACGACCTCAATAACACCGGCCTCCCCTTCAACTCGGCCGACTTCACCGGCGCCTTCCAGTGGAACATCACCCTCGACCCGGGCGCCTCCATCACCCTCTACAGCGGCTTCACGCTCAACGGCCCCGCCCTCCCCGCCCCCGGCGCGGGCCTCCTCCTCGGCGGCGCCGGCCTCCTCGCCCTGCGCCGCCGTCGCGCCTGATCCTAATCACCTGCCTCTGCCCCCAAGAGGTAACGGCGCCGGCTTCGGCCGGCGCCGTTGTTTCTATGAACACATCGCGTGACGGACCCCGCCGGGCCCGCCACGCGCATCCATCAAGCCGACGGCTGACGCGTCATTCCCCCCTTCCCCACCCCGCGCCGCTTACCCCGCCTTCACCGGGATCTGCCGGCGCTTGCTCGCGGCCTGCTTCGGCAGGTGCACCGTCAGCACGCCCCCCTCGTACTCGGCCCAGATCTGCGACTCGTCGATCCCGTCCTCGATCCGGAACCGGCGGTGGTACCCGCCCACGCCGAACTCCTGCCGGAGGAACCGCGCCCCCTCCGGGTACCGATCCGGGGCCGCGGCCCGAACCGCTCATGCACGGCAAGGCGAGCCGCATCACCCACGACGGCGCGGGCGTCTACGCCGGCCTTCCCAAGACCGTCGAAGTCGGTCGCTACCACTCCCTCTCCATCGAGCCCGGCCGCATCCCCCCCGGCTTCACGGTCACCGCTCGCGCCGACGACGGCGAGATCATGGGCATCCGCCACCGGGAGATTGAGGCCGAGCGCCGCGACGATCCCCGTTGGGCGTCGGAACTCCCTGCAACATAACCGAAATCCCGCAGAAACAGCGGCAAAACTGCGATTGTGTACCCTTGCCCGACTCTCACGATTTAGGTAGTGTTGAACGTGGTCCCCACTTCCCAAATCAACCTAGTTGATGCGCTCGCGGCCAGCCCCGCGATCAGCAAGCGGAGCCGCTGGGGGATCACCCGCGCGCTGGATACGGCCTACGAAGCGGGCCGCACGTTCCCGACGCCCGCCGATTGTCTTCAGGCAAGCATCGATACGGGAGCGGATCACCAAACGATTGCGGCCGCGTGGGGCTATGTCCGTCCCGCCGATCCCGCCGACGCCGGCGACGATGGGCGAGGTTGGTTGAACATTCGGCGCACCTATTCGGGCGAGGATGGGCGGCACGGGATCGTGCCGACACAGGAAGCCTTGCTCTGCCTCATGGTCTTCTCCCTCCTCACCGACACCCCGATTCCGTTCGGGTTCGACGTTGGCAAGCGACGCCGCGCGCTCGGTGGGGACCGGGGCGCGCAGCATCCCGCCGACCCGCAGAGATGCGGGTAGGTGGTTTCGACCGGCGGGAATCACGGCCCGCCAGAGTCCCCGGTCGGCAAGCCGGGTTTGCGAATCTGTACCCGCCGCGCGGTGCGTAGCCGCGTGGCGGGTTTAGGAGTCCCCGTACATGGAACCGAAGACGAACACCGCCGTTCCCCTCGACTGTGACCCGAGCATCCCCGATCAACTGGCCCCCGAGTTCATCACTGGCCACACCGCCGATGGTCAGCCGGTGATGGACGGCGCGTTCACCATCGCCCGCGCCGTCTTCGTCGGGCTGTCCGACGCGGCTGCCCTCATGGGCGACGCCGACGCCAACATTCGTCGGGCCGGGATCACGGACCCGATCACCACCGATCGGCTACGCACCGCCGCGACGAAGCAGATGGTGCGGGCGCAGAAGTTGGTTGCCGATGGCCTGTCGGCGCTGGAAGCGCGCGCCGATCAGGTTCAAGCGGCCATCGACAACGAGGCCCTGAACCTCAGCACTACGCGGCTGGACGTGAACGAGAACGCCCGAGCGGGGGAGATTCGGCGCTTCCTGGCCGGGCTGCCGCGTGAGGAGCGGTTGGAGACGATCAGGAAGGCCATCACCATCGACAAGGACCGCGCGGTCGCCAGCGCCGTGCTATCGAACTCTCCCTGGGCTGTCGGGCTGAGCGCGAAGGATGCCGAGTTCATCCGCGCCGACGCTGAGCGGGTGTTCGCCCCCGATCTTGTCCGGCTCCGGTCTTCACTCGCCCGGCTCCGCTCACTGGTTGAAAACGCGGGCACGTCCATCGTCAAACGGTACGGCGCACTGACCGGCGTTGGCGGCTCGCGGGCGGCTGCCGCTCAGCGGTCCCTCACCGCGCTTGAGAAGGCGGGAGGGCAGAACGGATGAGTGATACGAACCCCATCGCCGATACTGGCGCCCAGAGTAGTGTGGAGCGGCTGAAGGCCGCGCTGAAGGCCGAGCGCGAGGCACACAGGGCGACGAAGGCGAAACTGCTGGCCCCTGTCCGCGCCGCCCTTGGGCTACCCGATGATGCGCCGCTGGACAGCATCACCGCCACGGTGACCGCCCGCATAGCGGACGTTGACGCCCAGTTGGCGGAACGCACCGCGGCGCTGACCGCCGAGCGGGATCAGGCCCGCGCCGAGGCCGACAAGA
>CALAFV010000582.1 GCA_937891445.1 uncultured Phycisphaerales bacterium
ACCGCCAGCCGGTTCCTCGCGGCGCACCTGATCGTCATGTACAAGCCCAACCGGAAGTAAGCCGCGGGGGCTACTTCTTCCGCTTCTTGAACCGGCTCTTCATGCTCGGCGTGTAGGTCGAGCCCTTGGTCCGGAACGACGGGAGGCCGCTGACGCCGGGCATCATGCCGGCCATGCCCCCCTTCATGCTCTTGACGGCCTTGACCTTGTCGGCGGCGGACATGCTCGACATCGTCCTGGCGAGTTTGTTGACCGTCTCGAACTGCTTGGTCAACTGCCCGACCTCCTCGGGGGTGGTGCCCGAGCCGCGGGCGACGCGGCGGCGGCGGGAGTTGTCGAGGATGCCGGGACGGGCGCGCTCCTCCCTGTTCATCGAGTTGACGATCGCCTCGACGCGGTCGAGTTGCTTGTCGTCGATGTGAACGTCCTTCAGGGCGCTGCCGACGCCGGGGAGCAGACCCAGCAACTGCTTCAGCGGCCCCATGCGGCGGAGCGTGCGGAGTTGGCCGAGGAAGTCGTCCATGGTCATCTCGCCCTTGGCGAGTTTGGCCTCGATGCGTTTGGCCTCTTCCTCGTTGACCTGCTCGCGGGCCTTCTCGACCAGCGACACGACGTCGCCCATCCCCAGGATGCGCCCGGCAATGCGCTCGGCGTGGAACTCCTCGATCGCGTCGAGTTTCTCGCCGACGCCGATGAACCTGATCGGGGCGCCGGTGATGCCCTTGACCGAGAGGGCCGCGCCGCCGCGGGTGTCGGAGTCGAACTTGGTGAGGATGATCCCGTCCACCTCGAGGCGCTGGTTGAACGCGCGGGCGGAGGTGACGGCGTCCTGGCCGGTCATCGCGTCAACGACGAGGAAGATCTGGTGCGGCTCCAGGGCGCGCTTGACCTGATGCAACTCGTCCATCAGGGCGTCGTTGACGTGCAGGCGGCCGGCGGTGTCGAGGATGAGCGTGTCGATGCCGCGCTTGCGGGCCTCGGCCAGCGCCCGCTGGCAGACGCCGACCGCGACGCCGACGGCCTTGCCGTACTCGGCGCTCTTCTCCGGCTCGCCGTAGAAGACGACCTGGGCGCCGCCGGGGAAGTCGCGCTCGACGGTCTCGGCGACGGTCCGCAACTGCTCGACGGCGGCGGGGCGCTGGAGGTCGGCGGCGCAGAGCATGACCGAGCGGCCGCGCTTCTTCAGGTACGCCGCAAGTTTGCCGCAGGTGGTCGTCTTCCCCGAGCCCTGCAGGCCGCACATCATGACGATGGTCGGCCCGGGGCTGACGCGCATGATCCCCCCGCTGTCGTCCTTGACCAGGCCGGGGACCTGCTCGGTCAGCGGCAGGCCGGTCTCCTCGTCCAGCGGCGCCGGGGTGCCGCCGAGGAGTTCCACGAGTCGGTCGTGGACGATCGCGATCATCTCCTGGCCGGGCTTGACGCTCTTGGTCACCTCGCGCCCGATGGCGTCGGCCTTGACCTCTTCGATAAAGGTCGTGACGACGTCCTGGTGCACGTCGGCCTCGAGCAGCGCGCGGCGGACATCCTCCAGCGCCTCGGCGACGTTCTCCTCGGTGATGACGCCCTTGCCGGAGAGTTTGCGGAAGACGTTGGCAAAGCCGTCGGAAAGCCGTTCGAACATGGATACTCCCCGCCGCGGGCGGCTCGCCCGGGCGCTTGGATCCTGCACAGGGGGCTGTGACCGCAGCCGGGCAAGTCTAGCCGCAGATCAACACAGATAAACACGGATCAGGCAGGGGGAGGGGAGACCTCGGGAGCCTCGACGTGAGGGGGAAGTTCCGCAGGGCACGCGGCGGCCCGGGCGCGTTTGCGAACGTTGTCGTACAGGAACCGCTTGACTTCGGGCCTGAGACCGAAGTGCAGAAGCAGCACCCCAGGAAGGCGGCCGATTGCATCGGCCTGAGAAAACAGATCGCTGAGGAATGTGCGGCCTTGTACCCTGACCTGTGTTCGTTCGAGTACATCGAGTGTGTCGAAGAGAGGGAGCGCACGGAGGTGGGCGCATGTCTTGATCGGGTGAAGAATGCTGCTGGCAGCGGCGCTGCACGATCACGCCCGCTTGGCGCAGCACCATCTCCATCGCCGCTTCGTCTCAGGAGTTCGTTGTAGACCTCATGGAGAGCGTCGATGACACGCCTGGTCAGTGCTCCATGCCCGTATCTGCGTTGATCTGCGTTCGTCTGCGGCTTCTCGGGGCCGGCAGTTGAGCGGGTCGATCAGCGGCCCTTGTTTCGGAGCCACGCATGGAGCCGGCCCGCGTCCCAGCAGTTGATGCACTGCTCGGGGCGGAGCCAGCCGCGGCGGGCCGTCAGGACGCCGAAGGTGATGTTGTCGAAGTCCTCCGGCGCGTGCACGTCGCAGTCGATCGCGATGAGGCACCCGGCCTCGACCGCCGCGCGGACGTGCGTGTCGCGCAGGTCCAGCCGCAGCCAGTGGGCGTTGATCTCCAGCGCGACGTTGTGCTGCTTCGCCGCGGCGATCACCTTCGCCATGTCGGGCGAGAGCCCCGCGCGGCGGTTGATCAGCCGCCCGGTCGGGTGGCCGAGGATGTGCACGTACGGGTTGGCGATGGCGCGGAGCAGCCGCTCGGTCGCCGCGGCGGGGTCCTGGGCCAGCGCTGTGTGCGGGCTGGCAACGACGACGTCGAGTTGCTTGAGCACCTTGTCCGGGTAGTCGAGTTTGCCGTCGGCGAGGATGTCCACCTCCGACCCGGCGAGGATCGTGATCCCCCGCGTCGCCGCGGCAGCCCGGCGCACCGCGTCGATGTGCACCTCCAGCCGCTCGATCGACAGCCCGTTGGCGATCGCCGAACTCCGCGAGTGGTCGGTCACCGCGATCGTGTGGAACCCCCGCCGGCGTGCGGCCTCGGCGAGATCGGCGATGGACATCGAGCCGTCGGAGGCCGTCGTGTGCGCGTGCAGTTCGGCCCGGATGTCGCCGATGCGGACCAGTCCCGCCTCGTCGTGCGGCTCGGGCGCCTTGCCGGCGGCGCTGACTGTCTTGCGAGCCGCTCCCGGCTCGCGCCGCCGTGCGCCGGCTGCCCGCCGCGGCTTTCTCATACGCGGCCTGGGCCCACCGGATCTCCCCCTGGTTCTCACGCATCTCCGGCGGGATCCACGCCAGACCGAGGCGGTGGTACACCTCTTCCTCCGTCGCGGAGGCGACCGGCTTGATGCCGCGCTTCTGCGGCGGCTCGTCGGTCGCGCCGTCTTCGGGAAAGAGGCCATACTCGTTGAGCGTCAGGCCCATCGACAGGGCCCGCTCGCGCAGTTCGATGTTGTGCTCTTTGGAGCCCGTGAAGTACAGCAGCGCCGCGCCCCAACTCTCGCGCGGGACGACGCGGAGGTCCACCTGCACGGTCGGCCCGCTGTGCGCCGGCGCCTCGTCGCCCTCACGCCCTTCGAGTTCCCACCGGCCCAGTTCGGGGCTGACCGCGGCGATGACAGACGACCTGGTCTCCCCCGCGGCGAGCACCTGGCGCACCTCGGGCATCCCGCGGAACGCCTCGGAGGCCGTGCGCGGGTCCTCGGTGCTCACGAGGATGTCGATGTCGCCGATCGTGTCCTTGCCGCGACGCAGCGACCCGGCGTACGCCACCTGCTCGACACCCGGCACTTTCCCCAGCCGCTCCACGAAGCGCAGCGCGACCGGCAGCGCCAGCCCGAGGGGCAGGCGCCGGCTCCCGGCCTCCGCGAGCGCGATCGCCTCCTTGAGGCGCTCGACGCTCTTCTCGCCCATGCGCGGGAGTTTCAGGATGTCGCCGCTGGCGATGAGCCGCTTCAGCCCGGCCAAGTCCGTCACGCCGCCCTGCTTCCACAGCACGGCGGCGGTTTTGGGCCCCAGGCCGGGGATGCTCAACAACTCGACGACACCGGGCGGAACCTGCGCCCGCAACTCATCGAGTTCGGCCATCCTTCCGGTGGCGATAAACTCGATGATCTTGTCCGCGATGCGCGGCCCGATGCCCTCGAGCTTGAGCAACTCGTCGCGTTTATCCGCCAGCGTGGCGATGTCGAAACTGAGCCCCTCAATGGTCCGCGCCGCGCGCTCGTTGGAGATCGCACGGAAGCGGTCCATCCCGAGCAGTTCCTGCATCTTGGCGATGAGGGTGAGCCGCTCGGCGAGGGCCTGGTTGATGCTCATGCGCGATGGTAGCAAGGCCGCGGAGCGGCCCGGATCGCACGCTGGCGGTTACGGACCGGGTTGCGGCTCAGCGACGGGCGCGCTTCTTGCCGCCGCGGCGGGCAGCGCCGCCCCGGCCGCGACCGCGGCCACGACCACGACCCGCATCGACCTCATCGGGCGACGGGATCTTGATGCGCGGACGCGCGGCCTGGACCTGGCCGCGACCGGCCAGGAGCCAGTCCCCGTTCACGCCGAGTTCCGTGCACAGCGCGGCGAGAAACTCGGGCTTGGGGGTCTGACCACGCATGAACCGCCGCACGGTCTCGGGGTGAGATCCGGTGATCTCGCCGAGCTGGGCGAAGGTCAGGTGGCCGACGATTTGGAGAAGACGATCGTGGAGATTTGATGTTTTCTTTCTCACGGTAGAGAACGTTACTCCACTACTCCGCACAATTGCAAGTCCCACATGTTTTCCTCAACGATTTTGTTGGCGAGCCTAACCGACGTCAGCCAGCCCCAGCCATGCGCCGTGCGCTTTGAGGAGCCTTCTTCTGAGAAGTACTTCATCTTCCAAACCGAGCGACGGCGAACGAGCGATCCATGCGGCCGCGTCACGCCTTGCGAGCGCTAGCAAATCCCTGTCGCGCATCAGATCCGCCACTCGAAATGGCGGCAACCCCGCCTGCCGCGTCCCGAACACTTCGCCGGGACCACGAATCTCAAAGTCCTTCTCCGCCAGAACGAATCCATCAGACGTCGAGCCGATCACCTTCAGCCGCGCCCGCGCCTCCTCCGTCTGAGGCTCACCGATGAGGACACACACAGACTGCTTGCCGCCGCGCCCCACCCGGCCGCGGAGTTGGTGCAACTGCGCCAGCCCGAACCGCTCCGCGTGCTCCACGACCATCACCGTGGCGTTGGGAACGTCCACACCGACCTCGATGACCGTTGTGGCCACCAGCACGTCGATGAGGCCCGCCCGGAACCGCTGCATGATGTGCTCGCGCGTCTGCGGGGCCAGGCGCCCGTGCACCGCGGCGACTCGCCGGCCTTCCAGCGGCCCGCCGGGGCTCTCGAGCCTCGCCTGCACCGTGCGGAGGTCGTTCAGCCCTTCCTCCGCGCCCGTGTCGATCGCCGGCACCACGACATAAGCCTGGTCACCGGCCTCGACGCGCTTGCGGACATACGCGTACACCTCGTCCCACTTCTCCGGGCCGACGATCCGCGTCACGACCGGACGCCGCCCCGGCGGCATCCCGCGGATTGTCGAGACATCGAGGTCGCCAAAGAGTGAAATTGCCAGCGTCCGCGGGATGGGTGTGGCGGTCATCACGAGCACGTGCGGCGTCATGCCCGCACCGCCTGTCGGTTGTGACGGGTCCTGTTCGCTGTCGCTCAGAACCGCGCCGCCGGCTCCCTCACCCCCACCCGCTTCCGCCGTTCCTTTCAATCGCAGCCCGGCCCGCTGATGGACCCCGAACCTGTGCTGCTCGTCGATCACCGCCAGCGCCAGGTCCTTGAACCGCACCCGCTCGGTCAGCAGCGCGTGCGTCCCGATGACCACGTCGATCTCGCCGGCGGCCAGCCGCCCAAGCAACGCCTCCCGGGCGGACCCCGTCACGGACCCCGTGAGCAACTCCACCCGCACGTCCGACCCCTTGAGCATCGCGCTGATGGAGGCGAAGTGCTGCTCCGCAAGCAGTTCCGTCGGCGCCATAAGCGCCGCCTGCTTCCGCGACGCGACCGCCAGCAGCATCGCGTACACCGCCACCACCGTCTTGCCCGAGCCCACGTCCCCCTGGATCAGCCGGTTGGTCGGCACGGTCCGCGACAGGTCCGCCGCGACCTCGCGGACCACCGCCTCCTGCCCCGGCGTCAGCGCAAACGGCAGGCGGGCGCGGATGCGGGCATCGATCTCCTCGTTCCAGCGCAGCGCCGGCGCCCGCATCGCCGACCGCAGTTGGGCCCGTTTCATTTCGACGCCTAACTGCAGCATCAGCAGTTCGTCGTACGCCAGCCGCCGCCGCGCGATGCTCGGCTCTTCCCGCGTCAGCGGCGCGTGCATCATGCGGTACGCCTCGGAGAGTTCCGGCAGCCCCCGCTCGCGTCGGAAGTCCGGCGGCAGGTGGTCCTCGATCAGCGGCAGCGCCCGATCCAGCACGCTCTTGACCAACTGCTCGATCCGCTTGGAGGGCATCTCCTCGCTCGCCGGGTAGATCGGCCGTAGTTGCGCGTCCTTGGCCTCCGGCTCGGCGCCATCGTCCGCCAGGATCTCGATTCTCGGGTTGGCGATTTGCAGCCCCGGCCCGAACCGCTTGACCTTCCCGCTCACACGCAGGCGCATGCCGGGGTGGATCCGGTGCCGCAGGTGGGGCATGTTGAACCAGACCAGGTCCAGCCGCCCCGTCTGGTCCATCAACACCGCCTCGAACCGCGGCCGCGGACGCTTGTTCACCACCCGCGTCGCCGTGATCTCCCCCCGCGCGGTCACGAGCGTCTCGGGAACGAGGCGGTCGATCGTCGCCTCCGCCTCCTGAAACTCGTGGCGCATGGGCAGGTATGCAATCAACTGCCCGACGTTCGTTACTCCAAGTGCCCGCATCGCCAGGGCGACCTTCCGGGCGGCCGCTCCGAGCGCCTCCAGCGGCGTCCCGAGCGTGAAATCCGTGCCTGCCGACCGTGGGGAGGGGGGCATACCCCTGACAATACACAGACCGCGCCCCGCCGCCGAGCCGGTATGCTGTGGTCCGGCGCTTTCTCGCCAGTTCTGCCTTTCCGCAACGCCCTCGGAGTCTCGCGACTATGTATGCCGACGCATCCCCCGAAGAGGTGGTCCGCCGTTTCATGGCCGCGATCAACGACCACGACGTCGAAGCGATCCTGGCCCTCATGACCGACGACCACCGCTACACCGACGCAACCGGGGGCTCGATCTCCGGCCCCGATCCGCTGCGGGCCGCGTGGCAGGGGTACTTCGCCTGGTTCCCCAACTACGAGATCAGCGCGGAAGAGGTGATCGCGAGCGGCAACCGGGTCGCCGTCTTCGGCCATGCGGGCGGCACGTTCGCCCTGGGCCCCGGCTCGGTGGCGGACAACACCTGGTATCTCCCCGCCGCGTGGCTGGCGGACGTCCGCGGCGACCGCGTCGCCCACTGG
>CALAFV010000583.1 GCA_937891445.1 uncultured Phycisphaerales bacterium
CGCACGATCTGTGCGCAAAACCGTTGATAAGCACACGGTTGAGGCGGGGAGGATGAGAGAGAGGGGGAGCACGGTTGAGCGGGGCTCAGCCGTGGGGTCGCTGCGGTTCGACCCTTGCTCTTCTTCGAGGTCTTTGTGGGCTTCGCGTTGAAACAAGGCCCGTTCGGCCAGGGTGATCGTTCACGCCAGCCGCGACATCGGCACCAGGATCGTCGCCAGCAGCACGCGGGCTGGCTCGTCGGACGCCGCGCGGACCAGCACGCCGGGGTCCACGCGTGCGGGGATGAAGCATGTCTGGCCGGTGGGCGCCAGCGTCGGGCCTCCCGGCAGTTTCGCGCCGGTGAACTCGATGCTGCCCGCGAGGACGATCATCGCGCGACCGGCGAGTGTTGCCGCGGGGACGCCGTCGTGGTCGATCCGCGCGTGCGTGACGGTGAACCACTCCGTTGTGACCTGCGCGCCGTTCCCCGGCGCGTCGAGGCGCACGGCCGGCGGCGGCGGGCCGAAGTCAGCGCACGCCAGCGCTGCCTCGATGTGCAGTTCCCGCCCCGTGCGGCCCCAGTCGTACAGGCGGAACGTCGTGTCGCTGGGCGTCTGGACTTCCGCGACGAGCACGCCCGCGCCCAGCGCGTGCACGGTGCCGCTGGGGAGGTTGTGGCACTCCCCCGGCACGGCCGGCGCTGCGGCCATCGCGTCCACGATCGCCGGGTCCCCCGTCCGCGCCAGACGCTCGAACTCCTCGCGGCTGACGCCCGGCCTGATCCCCTTGTAGATGACGCTCCCCGGCTCGGCGTCGAGGATGTACCAGCACTCGGTTTTGAGGTGAGCCTCCGGGTGGGCCGCGGCGTACGCCGGGCTTGGGTGCACCTGCACCGAGAGGTTCTCCCCCGCATCGAGGAACTTGATCAGCAGCGGGAAGCCGCCGTCCGCGGCCCTTGCCGCCCGCGGCAGGATGTTCTCGCCCGCCGCGTCCATCGCTTCGCGGATCGTCCGTCCCGCCAGCGGGCCGTTGATGATCGTCGAGCGGGCCGCGCCGCCGCCGGCGCCCGAAGTGCTGGTCGCCGCCAGGTCCGCCAGTTCCCACGACTCGCCGATCTTCTTCCCGGGTGGGAGTCTCTTCCCGAGCCGCTCCAGCCGCCGCCCGCCCCAGACTTTCTCGAAGAGCATCGGTTCAAACAGCAACGGGTACGGCGTGGCCATGTGCGTGCTCTTCCCAGTGCCTGGTGCCTGATGCCCAGTGCCTGTTTACACGTTGAACAGGAAGTGGCAGACGTCCCCGTCCTGCATGATGTAACTCTTGCCCTCGATGCGCAGGCGCCCGGCGTCCTTGATCGCCTTCTCGCTCTTGAGTTCCTCGAGGTCGGCGACGGAGTAGATCTCGGCGCGGATGAAGCCGCGTTCGAAGTCGGAGTGGATCACGCCCGCGGCCTGCGGGGCGGTTGCGCCGATGGGGATGGTCCAGGCGCGGACTTCCTTGGGGCCGGCGGTGTAGAAACTCTGGAGCCCCAGGAGTTTGTACGCGGCCCGCGCGAGCGTCGCCAGCGCCGGCTCCTTCATGCCGAGGCTCTCGAGCAGTTCCTTCTGGTCGGCCTCGGAGAGTTCGGCGAGTTCGGCCTCGATCTTGGCGCAGACGGGGACGACCTCCATCCCCTCGGCCGCGGCCTTTTCGCGGACCTTCATCGCCAGCGGGCCCTGGCCGTGGAGGTCGTCGTCGCCGACGTTGGCGACGTAGAGGACCTTCTTGGCGCTCAGCAGGGAGAGGCCGCGGAGGGCCTTTTCCTGGTCCGGGTCCTCGAAGCGCACGCCCAGCGCGGGCTTGCCGTCGCTCAGCAGCGGGTAGACCTTCTTGAGGACCTCGTAGCGGGCGACGGCCTCGCGCTCGCCGCTCTTGGCCGCCCGCTCGGCCTTGGGCAAGGCGCTCTCGACGGTCTGGAGGTCGGCGATGATCAGTTCGGTCTCGATCGTCCCGATGTCGCGGAGCGGATCGACGGACCCCTCGACGTGCGTGATGTCCTCGCCGCCGGGGGCCTTCTCGAAGCAGCGGACGACGTGGAGGATCGCATCGACCTCGCGGATATGGCTGAGGAACTTGTTCCCCAGGCCCTCACCCTCGCTCGCCCCGCGGACGATGCCGGCGATGTCCACCAGGCGCAGGCTCGCCGGGATGATCTTCTGCGAGGTGATGTAGGTCGCGATGGTCTCCAGCCGCGGGTCGGGAATGGCGACCACGCCCACGTTGGGCTCGATGGTGGCGAAGGGGTAGTTCGCGGCCAGCGCCCCGGCTTTGGTCAGGGCGTTGAACAGTGTGCTCTTGCCGACGTTGGGCAGTCCGACGATCCCGGCTTCCATGCGCGGCGGGTCCTCCGGCGGTTGAGGGTGAGGGGTGGGGGGCAGGTGGTTGGGGGGATATAGAAGGAAGGGGAGGGAGGTGGGGCAAAAATGGCCCGAAGTCTAGGGGCCTGTGCGGGGCCGGTTGGGACCGACCCAGCGGGCCCAGACGGAGCGGAAGTTCTCGGACCAAGGTCGCTACGCCGGCTCCGGTTTGCGGGCGCAAGTGCATGTGCATCAGCGAGTTGCGAACTCAGGATGCGAAGGTCCGAGTCGGCGTCGCCCGGTCGGCTTCTGCGAGCGCCCGGCGAGAAGGGAGTGGGGGAAATGGTTGCTGCGCTCGGTGCGCCCGGGTATATTTGCGGGCGAACGGAGTGGAGACGGGAAAGCCCTCGAAGCGACGCAGGGCTGTCTCGATCTCACGGCCACCGTGCCGTTCAGGAGCTGTGAGACATGAAGACCGCCGCGAGCATCGTCTGTGTCGTTGGTCTGGCGTCCGCCGCGGTCGCCGTGCCCGTTGTGCCCAAGACCTACACCGGTCAGGGCGGTGCGCTGGCCGATTCCCCGACCGACGGCGTCCCGGGCGTTTCGATGTTCTCCATCAACGTCCCATCCGACCCGGACGACACGAACGAGATTTTCGGTTTCGTCGACGTCCGGCTGGACATCAACCACACCTGGGTGGGCGACCTCGTCGTCCGCCTCCGCCACGACGAGACGGGCACGTTCGCGACGCTGATCGACCGTCCCGGCGTGCCCCCGGGGGTAGTGGGCAACTCCGATGACCTTGCCGGGGTGTACATCTTCGAGGATGGGCAGACGCCGATCCCGGAGAACGGCGGCATGGGCACCATCACGCCGGGCGTGTACGGCCCCTCCGGCCCGGGGTTCCTGTTCTTCTTCGAGGGCGAGAGCAAGGTTGGCACGTGGACCCTGATCATCGAGGACCACGCCAACGGCGACACCGGCACCCTCAACTCCTGGGGCTTCACGATCAACAACGTTCCCGCTCCGGGCGCTGCGGGCGTGCTGGCCCTCGCCGGCCTCGCCGCGGCCCGTCGCCGGCGCTGACCGGCCCGCGTCAGTCCAACCCACGCACCCATGCGGGCGGCTCACTCGGGCCGCCCGCTTTGTTTGTTTCCCGGCGCCATCGGGGCCACCCACCCCCGCACCCTATAGTTCCGCCGCGGTCGGCCCAGGCGGCCGCGCCGGGCGCTCGTAGCTCAGTTGGATAGAGCGGCGGTTTCCTAAACCGCAGGTCGTGGGTTCGAATCCCGCCGGGCGCGCTTTCGCACACAGCGGCACCGAGTGGTACGGAGGCGTCTAAACCCGCACGCCGTCGGGGGTTGCGCGAGTTCTCCCGCGGCCGCTTGGGAGCCTGCTCGTCGTACCCAGATGTATGCAG
>CALAFV010000584.1 GCA_937891445.1 uncultured Phycisphaerales bacterium
TCTGCGGGAACCCTGAAAATTCCTCGTGCGGCGCGCACGATCTGTGCGCAAAACCATCGATAAGCACACGGTTGAGGCGGGGAGGAGGTGAAGAGGGCGAGACACGGGCTGAAAGCCCGTGCCACGCGGGGAGGCGGGGAGGATGGGGAGAGGGGGGAGTCCGCTCACTTCGTTCGCGGCTCGTCGCGGGGGCGGTCGGTGTTCTTGGGATACTCGCGGCGGTTCGGCATCCTTGGTTCTGCGAGGTCTTCGCGGGTGTCGGGTTGAAAGTGGGCTGTGCGCACGCACAACGGGCCCGCCGCTTGCGCGGCGGGCTCTGTTTCGTGGCTTTGGTGCGCTGCGTGCTTCGCTTCAGAACGGCTGGAGGACGTCGTCTTCCTCTGGTTCGTCCTTGGCCTTCTTCTTTTTCGTCTTCTTCTTCGAGGCGTCGGGCTTGGCGGGGGCTTTGATGGGGGGGAGTTTGAGGAGGGTTTCGACCTTTTCGGCCATCGCGGCCAGTTCGCTCAGGACGCGGAAGTAGAGGCGGAACATGCCGTCGATCGTCGCCTCGGCGTTCTGGGCGAGTTCGACGGGGTAGTCGGCGTTGGCGGGGACGCCGGTGCGGAGCACCTCGGCGATTGACACCACGCCGCGGCTGTGCTCGTAGGGGTACTCCGTGGCGCTGAGCGTGCCGATGACGCTCCCGAGGTGGCGCTGGACGCGCTCGGCGGAGTCGCGGGAAGAAGAGTTCGTTGCGGTCCTGCCCCCGCAGTTCGCGCAGCGGTTCGCGGCAGTCGCGGAGCGCGGCGAGCGTCAGGAGCAGGGCGGGGATCCGCTGGCGGTACGCCGCGGCCTCGGGCAGCCGCTTGTCCACGCCGCTGACGTACAGCAGCCGCAGGGCGCACACCAGCCGGCGCCGGGCGGCCGCGAGCGCGGGTTCGAGGCTCATCGCGACGCTCTCACGGGCGGCGTCCGCCTGGCGGATCGCCTTGCGGAGGGCCTCGCTGGTGGCCTTGGGCACGCCGAGGCTGCCCGGCCGCACCTTGATCCCGGCGCCGACCAGGTCGCGGGCGACGCGCACCTCGTGGAGTTTGTCGATGGCCTTCATGTACCGCTCGGCGGTCTGCTCGAAGTCGGGCAACTGCGACTCGAGTTCGAGCCTCGCCTCGCGGAGTTCCTGGGCGGCGATCTTCGCGTCCCGCGGCGGCTTGATCTCCATCTCCAGCACCTCCGGGTAGATCGGGCGCACGCCGGGCATCGAGCCGGGGAAGTACCGCTGGAACGCCTCGCCCGACGCGGTCTCGGCCTGCTGCTGCGCCAGCACGCCCGCCGTGGGGACGAGCACGGCTTCGAAGATCTCCTTGCCGACGACCGCGCGGTAGTGGTTGTACGTGACCGTGCGGCAGACGGAGGGGAAGTCGCGGAAGACGGCCCACGCGGGGAGCGTCAGGCGGAAGATCCCCGGGTCGCCGGCGCGCTCGGCGGCCTCGATGCGGCGCGGCGTCGCGGGGTGGGTGCTGAAGAAGTGGGTCTTCCGGTCGGTCATGATCTTCTCGACCAGTTCCTCGCCCTTCTTCGGCAGGCGCTCGGCGTTGGCGGCGACGAACGCCGGGAGGTCGTCCGGCAGGCGGCGTTCGGCCCAGCGGGTGTGCAACTGGTCCGCGACGATCTCCCACGCCACGTTCAGGCGGACGAGCGTCCGCGAGGTCGAGGCGAAGACCTCGCTCCCGGCCATCTGCGATTCGCATCGGTCGGCGTCGAACTCCATCTGTCGCGACATGAACGAACTGACGGCCAGCGCGAGGTACATCAGCGCTTTGAGGATCAGCCGCGTGAGGGCCATGAACAACTGAGCGGTCCAGACGATCATCGCCGCGTAGCCCCAGCCGTCCTTCTGCGGCAGTTCCGCGAGCCACTGGTCCCACGCGTCCCGCTCGTACACGACGCGGGCGAACCACCCGTTCACCCGGTGGATGATGTACGTGAGGCGCATCGCCAGGCCCTGGCGGAAGTGGCCCAGTTCGTGGGCCAGCACGCCGGTGAGTTGGCGCAGGTCCATCGCCGCGACGAGCGGCAGGCCGAGCGTGAGCACAAGGTCGTTGCCGAAGAAACTCAGGAACCCCCGCCGGAACGACGCGGCGGCGTTCGCCGTCGCGTCCACGTCGATCCGCCGCGGCACGGGCGCGTTCATCGCGCGGCAGACCAGTTCGACGTACTGCGTCAGCAGGGGCTCCTGGTCGGGCTGCACGGTGAGCGGCTCGCCCATCCGCCGGCGCGGCGCGAAGAGCGGCTTGAGCAGCAGGAGCACCA
>CALAFV010000585.1 GCA_937891445.1 uncultured Phycisphaerales bacterium
GCTCCGCGCGGCGCGCCACGGGGGCGCCCGTCGCCTGCTGCGACCAGCGCGACGCCATCTCCCACACTTCTGCGCGGTCCAGGTACGGCGCCAGCGCCGCGAGCATCGCCGCGCAGTCGCGCGCCCCCGCGCCGCGCCGGTCCGGGTGCGCGTCGAGTTGGCGGAGCGTGAACCACGCCGCGTCGAACCGCGCCGCCTCCAGGTGCTCCTGGGCCAGCCACAGGGCCGCCTCCAACCCCGCGGGCGTCAGCAACCACGCGGCCTCCACGCGCTGCGCCTGCCCGGCGTCCAGCGCCCGCTGCGCCTTGGCCCCCTCCGACTGGCGGTACCGCTCCAGCAGTTCCGGCGTCGTCAGCAGCACGCGGTGCACGGCCTCGCGCACGCCGATGAACAGATCCGAATCCTCCGGCGAATCGACCAGCCGCTCGGGCTCCTCGTCCAGCAGCCGCTGGAGCACGCGCACCGCCCCGTCGAGGTTCCCCGCGGCGAGTTGATCGCGAATCCCGAGGAACGTTTCACGCGCCGACGGCGAATCGTCTACGTAGACAGGGTTGCTGGACTGCGGCTGCGCCGCGGCGACGCCCGCGCCGGCCGCCGCCATCACCACCGCCGGGATCAACGCCGCAAGCAGGCGCAGGGTCATGGGGCTTCTCCGGGCGCCGGGGCGGGTCCGCCGCGCCGCGTGCGCTCGGGCCAGGAACAACCCCGGATAAACGGAATCATCGGCAGGGTCGGCACTGTAGATCACCACCTCCGCCGGCGATCCTCTCCCGCGGCCGGGAATGGGCCGATGGAAGCGCTCCCGGAGGTCCGCACGGATGGCGGCAATCGGTTCTGTACTCGACGATGCGCCCGCGCTGGCCGCGGCGGCCGCCCCGTCCACCCAGCGCAGCAGGGCCGAGCGCCGCCGCGCCTGGCGCGTCGTCGGGCTCACGATCGCCATCGCCCTGATGAGCCTCGTGGACCTGTACATCACACTCCTGTACGTGCGCTCGGTGGGGATGGGCGAAGCCAACCCGCTGGCACGCTGGGTCATCGAGCAATTCTCCCCCAACGTCCTGATCGCCTGGAAACTCCTCACGATCGCCGTCGCCTGCCTCATCTTCAGCATCGCCCGCCACACGCGGGCGGCGGAGGTCGGCGCCTGGGTCTCCTGCGCCGTCCTCGTGTGGCTCACGGTCCGGTGGACCGCCTACAGCCACGAGGTCGCGCACCTGACGCCTGTCCTGCACGTGATCTCCGAGGCCGACACCGTCAAGTGGGTCCACCACCCCGACTGACGCGCTCGCCGCGAGGGTGAGCCGGCCGTCGGGGACGGGTGGCGGGCTTTCGCCCGGCCGCCGGGTGGGGTACGCTCCCGGCCGCCATGGCGTTCACCTCCCACCGCACCGGATCAACGAACCTCGGGCCCCTGCGCTGCACCGCGGCCGTCGCGGCCGCCTCGCTCGGCCTGTGGGGCTGCTCCCCCTACAAGGCGCCCGTTCTCGACATGACGGGCGTGGCCCCGCTCGAGGAGAGCCCCGAGGGCTTTGTCGTCAAGTTCTCCCTCAGCGCCCGCAACGACAACGAGGTTCCGCTGCCTCTGCGGATGGTTGAGTACGAGGTCCGGCTCGGCCCCGCCGGCCCCGACGGCTGGACCGGGTCGTTCCGCGGCGTCCGCTCGGCGGAGGCCACGCTGCGCGCCGACGGGACGCAGACGATCGTCCTCCCCGCCGCGTTCTCGCTCGAGCCCGGCCAGCGCGTCCCCGAGGGGCCGGTCCCGTATCGGTTCTCCGCCGACCTCCAGTACATCACCCCCGGCGCCCTGGCCGACGTCCTCTTCGAGACCGGCGTCCGCCGCCCCACGGTCTCCTTCAACCGCGACGGCGTCATCGACTTCGGCGCTGCCCCCGACGCTCCGCAGCCCTGACGGCAGGGTGGCACGCCGCGGAGCGGCCTGTCTTTCTGCTCATGCCCAGTGCCTGCCGCCTCGTGCCTAATCCAGAACAATCTGCGTCCCGATGCCCGCGTCGGTGTAGATCTCCAGCAGCAGCGAATGCGGCACGCGCCCGTCGATGATGTGCGCCTTGGGCACGCCCGCGCGCAGCGCCGTCAGGCACGCCTCCACCTTCGGCAGCATCCCTTCCCCGATCACGCCCGAGGCCACCAGCCGTGAGATCTCCGCCCGCGTCAGCGTGCTCGCGTAACTCTCCGGGTTGTTGGGGTCGGTGCGGATCCCGTGCGTGTCGGAGATCATCACGAGTTTCTCGGCCTTCAGCGCGGCCGCCACCTGCCCCGCCGCGGTGTCCGCGTTGACGTTGAGTTTCCACACCCCGTCGCCGCCGCCGACGCTCGAGGCCGAGCGGCAGATCGCGATCGGCGCCAGCACGGGAATCAGCCCATCCTCGCACAGCGCGCCGAGCAGCACCGTATTCACCTCGGTCACCTCGCCGACGTACCCCACGTCCACCGTCCGCGCTCCGCCCTGCTGCGGGTCGGGCAGCAGCGTCCGCTCGCCGAAGAGCACGCACGAGCCCATCGCGTGCAGGCCGATCGCCTGCGATCCCTCGGCCCGCAGCATCTCCACCAGGTCGCGGTTGATCTCGCCGCAGAGCACCCGCTCGGCGATCTCCAGCGTGGCGCGGTCGGTGTACCGCCGCCCCTGCACGAACGTCGCCTTCAGCCCGGCCGCCTCCATCGCCGCCGTGATGGCCTTGCCCCCGCCGTGCACGAGCACCGGGCGCATCCCCACCGCGGACATGAACGCCACATCGCGGAGCATCGCCCGCAGTTTGTCCTCGTCCTCCTGCACCGAGCCGCCGAGTTTCACGACGACGACCTTGTCACGGAAGCGGCGGATGTACTGATGGGCCTCGATAAGGGCGGCGGCTTTGTCGATCGCGGCGTTCATGGGGGCGCAGTCTAGGGACCACACCGGGCCACCCCCCTCCCCCAGGCGCGACCCGATCCGAGCCCGCAAAGCAAAAACGAGGGGGGCCGGCCCCTCGCGG
>CALAFV010000586.1 GCA_937891445.1 uncultured Phycisphaerales bacterium
AGTCTAGGGACCACACCTGGCCACCCCCCGCCCCCAGCCGCGACCCGATCCGAGCCCGCAAAGCAAAAACGAGGGGGGCCGGCCCCTCGCGGACCGGCCCCGGCTGTGCCGTCACTTGGATCGCGGCCGCGCTCAGCGCCGGCGGCGGAGCACCGCCAGGCCGGCGAGCCCCAGCACCCCGACGCCAGCCGGGCCCGGGATGATGATGAATGTGCCGGTGCCCGAAGCCACGTCGTTGGCCGAGAGCGTGAACGACCATTGGAGGCTCATGTCGCTGACCGTCCCCGGGATCGGCATGAACCCGACGCCCGGCGGGAGGTTCTCCGACGCGCTCTCCGAGAGCCCCGCGCCCGCGACCACCGGCCCCTGGATCACCGTCGCGAAGGTCGTCCCTCCGGGGACCATGCCGTTGTACTGGCCCAGGAGGAACATGCCGCCGGCCTGGTTGCCGGTGAGCGTCGCGCCGTCGAGGCCGCCGTCGGTGACCGTGACGCTGCCGCCGATGCGGGCGTCGGGGTTGGTCATCGGGTCGAAACTCAGTTGGGCGGACTGGATGATGAAGTTCGCGGGGACCGCCCCGGCCTGCACGAAGAACCCCAGCGTGATCTGCGGGTCCTCAATCAGCGTCGTCCCGGCCTGCGTCAGCGTCCCCAGCAGCGTGCCATCCTCGGCCCGCAGTTCGACCGGCGCCGTCAGGTTCCACGACCACGACCCGTCTGAGTTGAACTCCCCGTCGCGCAGCCGGGCCACCCACGTGTCGTTGCCAGTAGCGCTGGTCGCCGTGATCCGGAAGACGATCTCCGAGATGTCCGCCGACGCCGGGGCGGCCAGAAGACCGCCGACCACCCCCACCGCCAGCACGCGCAGCGGCACCGCGGAACGCACACTCAGGGCTCGCTGGGACATCCTCATCTCTCCTTCACAACGTCCGAAAACGAGGCCATGACCGGCCCGCTTACGATGCCGAAATATCGCGTGGCCGTCAAGATCCATTGCAGGAACGCGGCACCGTCAGGCCGTCACGCCACCGAACGCAATGCGGGGCCCCCCGCCGCGGTTAAACCCATCCGTGAACTGGGGTTGCGACCCGGTTGAGCCGATTTCGAAGCCGAACCCCCCAGGGTGATCCAGGGAAACCCCTCAATGACCCACGGCCCCCGCTCCCCCCGTCTCGTCCCCATCCTCGCCCTCGTCGCGGCAACCATCCTCCCCCTCGCCGGCTGCGGCGGGCACTACCGGGTCGTGGACAACGCCAACGGCCGCATCTTCTACACCCGCGGCTTCAGCCGCTCGTGCGACGGCACGACCCACTTCACCGACGTCCGCACGTGCACCGAGGTCAGCCTGATCAGCGCCCAGGTCGAGGGGATCACCCCGGCCGAGTTCCAGCGCCGCACGGCGCGCTGACCTTCATGCCCCCTGTTTAGGGGGCCTGCGGAGAGGGCTGGGGGGCTACCCCAGCCGCCCCCGGGCCAGCAGCGCCGCCCCGAGCAGCCCGGCGTTGTCCTCGAGCGTGCTGGCGACGACCTCCACGGCGCGGGTCGAGTCGAAAAAGACCTCGCGCCGCACGGCGTCGCGCACGCGCGTCGTCCACGCCTCCCCCAGCGCCTCGCTCAGCCCGCCGCCGAGGACCACCCGCGGCAGGCCCAGCAGGGTCACCGCGTTGGCGATCGGCACCGCCAGCAGGTCCGCGGCCTCGTGGACAACCTCCCGGGTCAGCGGATCGCCCTCGTTGTACGCCCGCGCGATCAGTTTGCTCTTGATCGAGTCGAGTTTGCCGCCGGTGAGTTCCTTGAGCATCGACGGCTCGCCGGTCATGATCCGTCGGGCCAGGCGCGCGGCGACGGCGGTGCGGGAGCAGAAGTCCTCCACCATGCTGCTCCCCCGCGGCGCGCCGGGGAACAGGCGGATCTGCCCGATCTCCCCGCCCGTGAACAACTGCCCCGAGTACAACTCGCCGCGCAGGATCAGCCCTCCGCCGACGCCCGTGCCGACCCAGACGCCCAGCAGGTCGTTGGTCCCCTGCCCCGCCCCCAGGCGCCACTCGCCGTAGACGGCGACGTTGACGTCGTTGTCCACCGTGACGGGAACACCCAGCCGCTGCGACAGGATGTCCGCCAGGTGCACATCCCTCCACCCCAGGTTCACCGCCCGCGTCACCACCCCCCGCTGCGGGTCGATCGGGCTGGGCGCGCCGATGCCGACGCCCGCCAGGTCCTTGACGCCGATCCCCGCCGCCTCGCACGCCCGCTCGATCCCGCCGACGATCCGGTCGAGGACCTTCTCCAGGCCCGCGTCCGCCTGCGTCTTGCGCCGGCATTCCCCCACGATCGTGTTGCCGGCGTCCACGACGCCGATCTGCATGTTCGTGCCGCCGAGGTCAACGCCGACGTAGAGACGGTCCTTGGGCATGCGGGTGTCCTGTGCCTTTGTGGTGGCGATGAGCGTACGCGGCGGCTAGCACAGCGCGACGGCCGCGGCGGCCACGCCCCGAACAGCCCGCACCACTTCATCGGCCCGGCGCTGCGCCTCCTCCAGCCCCGCCCCTTCCAGCACCGCGAAGAGCGTGCTCCCCGACCCCGTCACGTGCACCGGCGTCCGCAGCACCTCGCGGGCGGCGATCCGCACCTCCGCCAGACGCGGCGCGACGGCCTGCGCCGGCGCGGCCAGATCGTTGAACAGCGCCGCCGGGATCACCCGGTGGGCCGCGACCGCCGCGTCGATGACCGCCCGCACCTGCGCTTCGCGCAGGTTCGCCTTCCCGGCCGTGTCGAACGCGCGGTACACCTCCGCCGTCGGGCACCCAAAGGGCGGGAAGATCAGCACGAGGTGACCCGGCACGCGGTCCACGCGCTCCACGCGCTCGCCCAGGCCGGTGACCAGCGCCGGCCGCGGCGCATCACCACCGCCCGTGGCCGCGTCCACAAAGAACGCCACGTCCGAACCCAAGAGCCCCGCCAGCGTCACCAGCGCCCCCTCGGCGAGATTCAGGTCGAACAACTCATTGAGCGCCAGCAGCACCGCCGCCGCGTCGCTGGAGCCCCCGCCCAGCCCGCCGCCGACGGGAATCCGCTTGCGCATCGTCATCCGCACCGGCAGCGGCCGCCC
>CALAFV010000587.1 GCA_937891445.1 uncultured Phycisphaerales bacterium
TCCGCCGCGCCCTCGCCCTGCTGGACAAGGCCCGCGCACGGGCCCAGGCCGCGGCCAGACGCCGCGCCGAGGCCCAGGCCGCCCCCATGCGGGCCCTGTGCATCCTCCAGTTGGCCCAGTCCCTGGAGCGGGCCATGGCCGACAATCGCTCCCAGACCTCCCTCCGCCGCGCCGCCCAGGCCCTGCTCCGCGCCATGGCCAGCGCCGACCCCGCCTCCCTCCACCTGGCCACCCTCCCCGGCGCCCTCAACAGGCTCCGCGCTCTGACACACCGCGACACCTCCCCCCAGCCCGCCGACGCCCACCCCGACCAGACCGACCAGCCCCAGCAGCAGCAGCACCAGCAGCCTTCCCCCTCTCCCTCCGCCGCCACACCCACCGCCACCACCGACTCCCCTCCTCCTCACCCCACCCCGCCCACCGACGGCACCAACACCACCGACACCAACGAGCACGACCACGACCCCCTCACCCGCCTCCACGACACCCTGGCCACCCTCCAGCGCATCCGCGGCGGCGTCCCCCTCGACATCCCCCCCGACGTCATGGCCGCCGTCACCGCCGAACTGACCAGGCAAGAGCACTCCCCACCCAAACGCCAAGCCGGCTAACCCCCCCTCCCCTTCACCTGCTCTCCTGCTCATCGCCCCTTCCCCCCCTCCCTCTCCGTGTTCTCCGTGCTCTCCGTGGTGAATGAAAGCACCCGCAGGTCCGCCTGCGTCATCGCCCGCGGCAGATCATCCAGCGGCGTCGCATCCTCGACGCGGAACGGCTGCTCTCCCAGCCCACCCGATTCCGTGCGGCGCAGCGCCGTCAGCGTCCCCCCCGTCCCCAGCGCGGCCCCGATGTCCCTCGCCAGCGACCGGATGTACGTCCCCTTCCCGCACGACACGTCCAGCCGCAGCACCGGCCACTCGTACCCCAGCACGTCGATCCCGTAGACCGTCACCGGCCGCGGCTTGAGTTCCGGCGCCCGCCCCTCGCGCGCCATGTGGTACGCCCGCTCCCCCTCCACCCACACCGCGCTGAACGCCGGCGGCGACTGCTGGATCACCCCGACAAACCCCCGCACCACCTCCTCCACCCGCCCCCGCTCCGGCGGCCGCGCAACCTCCACCGGCGTCGTCGGCGCCTCCAGGTCGTGCGTCGGGCTCGTCACCGACAGGTCGATCTCCGCCAGGTACCGCTTCCGCCCCGCCATGATCGCCTGGCACAACTTCGTGTACTTCCCCACCAGCACCACCAGCAGCCCCGTCGCCAGCGGGTCCAGCGTCCCCCCATGCCCCACCTTCACCCGCGTGGGCGCTCCCCCCGCCACCAGCCGCCGCCGCACCGATGCGCACACCACCATCGACGTCATGCCCAGCGGCTTGTCGATCAGCAGGAACCCCGAAGGTGATGCCGCCGCAGACCCGCTCATCGCACCCGCTCGCACAGTGTCATGAACTCGCTTCGGCCGACCGAGTAGTTGAGCCCCCGCACGTGGTCGATCTCGCGCA
>CALAFV010000588.1 GCA_937891445.1 uncultured Phycisphaerales bacterium
GCTCATCGTCGTCGGCGCCGGCGCCATCGGCATGGAGTTCGCCTACTTCTACCACTCCATGGGGACGCAGGTCACCATCGTCGAGATGATGCCCTCGATCGTGCCCGTGGAGGACAAGGACGTCTCCGCCGCCCTGGAGCGGATGTACAAGAAGAAGGGCATCGCCATCCGCACCTCCACCACGACCATCGCGGTGGAGAAGACCAGGAGCGGCGTGCAGGTCGTCGTCGCCCCCGTCGTCAACGGCAAGCCCGATGAGAGCAAGAAGGAGACGCTCGAGGCCGACCGCGTCCTGCTGGCCGTCGGCGTCATGGGCCGCACCGACGGGCTGTGCGACGAGAAACTCGGCCTGAAGATCGAGCGCAACCACATCGTCACCGACTACCAGCCCGGCAAGACCCGCGCCGAGGCGATCGACTACAAGACCAACCTCCCCGGCATCTACGCCGTCGGCGACGTCATCGGCCCGCCGTGGCTGGCCCACGTCGCCAGCGAGGAGGCGATCATCTGCGTCGAGCGCATCGCCTACCGCGCCGGCAAACTCCACCACGAGCCCATCCCGATCGACTACACCACCATCCCCGGCTGCACCTACTGCCAGCCGCAGATCGGCAGCGTCGGCTTCACCGAGCAGAAACTCATCGCCGACGGCCTGGTCAAGGGCAAGGACTACGAGGTCGGGATGTACAACCTCCAGGCCCACGGCAAGGCCATCGCCGCGGCCCACGCCGAGGGGTTCGTCAAGATCATCCGCGGCCTCCCGCGCGGCGAGATCCTCGGCGCTCACATCCTGGGCGACCAGGCCACGGAACTGATCGGCGAACTCACCCTCGCCCGGCGCCTCGAGGCGACGACCGAGGAGATCATCGCCACCATCCACGCCCACCCCACGATGCACGAGGCCGTGCACGAGGCGGCGCTGGCGAGCGAGGGCCGCGTGATCCACGCCTGACCCCTCCCTCCCCCCTCCCCCAGAGGTGGCCCGCCGCTCGATCGCACTGTCATCGAGCGTAGCGATCCCGTCACGACGGCCTTTCAGCCGCCGCGGCGCTGTGGTATGCTCGCCTCGCGGCCGCGTTCTGCGGCCGCTTGTGGAGAGCCGCCCATGGTTCGCCTGCTCCCCCGCCGCGCCGCCGCCGCGGCCCTGTGCGCATCGACCTTCTGCGCCGCGCCCGCCGCCCACGCCTCCAACCTGTGCTCCAGCGCCACCCCCCTTCCGATCCCCGGCAGCGCCACCGGCTCAACCGCCGGCTTCAACACCGACGGCGTCTCCTCCTGCGGCCAGACCGCCGCCTCGCCCGACGCCTGGTTCCGGTTCACGCCCCAGAGCGACTGCACGCTGCGCGTGGACACCTGCGGCAGCGGCTACGACACCGTCCTCTCCATCCACACCGCCTGCCCCGGCAACATCGGCAACGAACTGGGGTGCAACGACGACTTCTGCGCCGGCGGAAGCAGCAACCTGGGATCGACGGTCGTCTTCCAGGCCATCGCCGGACAGGAGTACTACGCTCGCGTCAGCGGGTACAACGGCGCCAGCGGCCCGTTCATGATCCACGTCCAGTGCGAAGCCCCCACGCCGATCGACACGTGCGACCTGGCCGCCGACGTCGATCTCGGCGTCTACACCGGCAACACGCAGGCCGCGACACCCGACGGCTCCTCCTCCTGCGGCCTCTCCGCCGTCTCCAACGACCACTGGTACCGCTACACCCCCACCGAGTCCGGGATCTTCACCGCGAGCACCTGCGGCAGCGGCTACGACACCGTGCTGTCGCTGCACACCGGCTGCCCCGGCTCGCCCGCGAACGAACTGGCGTGCAACGACGACGCGTGCATCAACTTCGGGTCGGTCGCGCGCGCCGTCGCCGTGCCGGGAGAGCCCATCCTCATCCGCGTCAGCGGGTACAACGGCGACCGCGGCGCGTACGTCCTCAGCCTCTCGATGGCCCCCATCGACGCGGCCGACGCCTGCGCCGCGGCGATCGAGATCACCGACGGCTCCATCGTGGGCTCCACGCTCGATGCCACCGCCGACGGCCAGTCCACCTGCGACCCGCCCGCCCAGCCGCGGGATGTGTGGTACCGCTACACCGCGCCGTCGGACTGCTCCCTGCTGCTGACGACCTGCGGCGGCGCCGCGGGCACGACCGTCTCCGTCCACTCCGGCTGCCCGGGGACCGCCGCCAACCAGATCGCGTGCGAGACCGACCCGTGCGCCGGCACGACGCTCTCCGTGCCCGTCGCGATGAACCAGACGGTCTACATCCGGGTCGGCCGGTCCGCGGCAAGCCCGGGGGTCTTCTCCCTCGCCGCGCGCTGCGCCTCCGAGGGCGCGGACGTGTTCATCGGCGAACTCAGCCAGTTCCAGCAGTTCGGCCGCGTCGGCGACATCATCGGCTGCGCCATCGACACCCCCGTCTGCAACGCCGGCACCGCCCCCTTCGACTGGTACGCCAACCCCGACCCGCGCCACCCCTTCATGACCTTCAACCTCTACCGACTCATGAACGATCGCTTCGAGCAGATCGGCATGTCCTGGGTCAAGCACGGCTACGGCGCGGCCCAGGGCAACGCCTGCGACCTCGGGTGCACCCCCTTCGGGGACAGCACCCGCCTGGGCGTCGGCTGCTCCGACACCTACAGCGCCTCGCTCAACGCTCAGCAGAGCCTCCTTGGCCCGCGCAGCGAGGTCAACGCCTGGACCGGCGCCTACTCCTACGCCACGTCCCACCTGAGCGACCCCGACGCTCCGCCCCACACCCCCATCAGCCACCGCCTCCAGATCCACGACGCCGATCTCGACCCCGCCCTCAACCCCGACGCCCAGTACTTCGCGGAGGTCTACGTCTTCGGCCACGACGACGCCAACCGCCTCAACAGCATCGCCCACGAGCCCGTCTTCATCACCGGCTCCCCCGGCGGCACATGGACCTTCCACATCGGCGCCGCCAACACCGTCATCGGCCCGGCCATCCACGCCTGGCCCGGCGCTCAGCGCACCATGATCGCATGCCCCGACGGCTCCGACGGCCGCTGCATCCTCGCCGCGAAGGTCACCGACAACGGCAACGGCACCTGGCACTACGAGTACGCGCTCTACAACCACGACCTGGATCGCGCCGTCCGTTCCTTCACCGTCCCGCTTCGCCCCGGGATCACCGTGACCAACATCGGCTTCAGCGCCGTCCGGTCCCACGACGAAGGTTTCTCCAACGCCCCCTGGGTCCCTGTTCGCACCGGCGGCGCCATCACCTGGTCCACAGGCGGTCCGCTGGCCCCTCAGGGCAGCAACCCCCTTCGCTGGAACACCACGTACAACTTCCGTTTCGACGCCGACGCCCCGCCGACCGATTCGCTCGCCACGCTCCGGCTTCACCGATTCGGCGCGCTCAACCGCCTCCGCGGCGCGGCGCCCGCTCCCGCCGCCTTCTGCCCCGCTGACACCGATCTCGACGGCGTCGTCACCAGCACCGACATCTCCGCCTACCTCACCGCGTGGCTCGCCGGCCTCGAGGACGGCACGCTGGACGCCGACTTCAACGACGACGGCGCCGTCAACTCCAGCGACATCTCCGCGTTCCTCACCGCATGGCTCGCGGCGGTCAACGGCGGGTGCTGAGCCGAACGCCCCCCTCGGCCTCAGATGAACCCCTGTGCCGATGTGACCAACCCCGCACGTTCCCCCCACGGCGGTGGCATGCCCCAAAAAACCCAGCCCCTCCCCGCATTTTCATCGCACTGCTTGCGGCAAGCACGGTGAACAGGTAGTCTCCGGCTTGCGCGGGCGCGCTCGTGCGCGGATCGGTGAGCGCCCGCATCGTGCTCCATCGTCATACCGCGGTCCATGACCGCCGCGGGATTGCTGGGTCACGGGATGATCCCAGCCCTTTGGTCGAGGGACCTTCCTTTGAGGAGGTGCTGAATGTCGTCGCGCTTGTGTCGTCGCCGCGCGGTTGTTGCCGCGGCCGGATTGCTCCTGGTTGCCGGCGTTGCTCGCGCAGCGGGCCTCGCCCCCGACGCCGCGGGGCCCGACCCCGCGGCCGTCAACACGCTGCTGAACGTCACCGATTCCGAGATCGTCACCCTGGACATCGACACGACCTACGGCGTGCCGGTCCAGTTCGTGCTCCCCGTCGAGGGCGAAGCCCTCCCGCTGGACCTCGAGCCCTTCTCCGTCCGCGCCGAGGGCTACCGCCTGCTCGAGGACCGCGGCGACGGCTTCCTGCACGAGGTCGATCCCGGTCCCATCAACACCCTCCGCGGCGTCGTCATCGGGCTGGAGGGCTCCATCTGCGCCGGCGGCATGATGCCCGACGGCCTCTACCTCACCGTCCTCCTCCCCGACGACACGAGCAGTTGCGGCGCGCTGGACCAGAGCCCCTTCCGCGACTCGGCC
>CALAFV010000589.1 GCA_937891445.1 uncultured Phycisphaerales bacterium
ATGTCGGCGGCCTGGCGCGGGTTGGACTCGATGAACAGCGTATGGGGGCGGGCCTTGTAGACGTCGGCCTTGAAGGAGGCATGGACGCCGAGGCGCTTGCGGGTCGCGCCGTCGGGGAGGTCCAGCAGGACCAGTTCGCCGTACTGGATGCCGTGGGCGGCGAGCCAGCGCTCGGTGTGGGGGCGGTACTTCTCCAGACGGGCGCTGACGAGCGTGGCGATGGGCCGGGAGCAGGGGAAGAGGGGGCGGGCGGTGGCGAGGAACCGCTCGTAGGCCGGGCCGTCGTCGTTCTCCTCCTCGGTGGGGTCCGCGCAGAGCAGGCCGTCGATGTCCACGCAGGCGGTGGAGAGGACGACGTGGTGCATGACGTTCCACTCCCACACGCGCGGGAGGGGGACGATCTCGAAGTGGATGTCCACGAGGCCGCGCTGGACGGCCTCGGGGGTCGCGTACACGGCGGCGTAGGTCAGGCGGTGCGGGAGGCCCGCGGCGGGGAGTCGCTCGCGGACGCGCGTCATCTGGTTGCCGGAGAGGATGCTGTCGTCGATGACCAGGGCGTGGCGCGGCGTGCTCAGGTAGTCGGCGTCGCCGGCCCCCCACTGCCGCCGCTCGCCGCAGCCCAGGAGCCGGCCGGCGGCGAGCCCCTCGACGTCGGTCATCGGGACGTTGAGGTGCAGCGAGAGGAGGCTGGCGGGGATCAGGCCGGAGCGTGGGACGCCCACGATCAGGTCCACCGTGCGAGGGATCAGGCACAGGTTCGTGGAGACGGAGCGTGCGAGGTCGGCGACGGTGCGGAAGTTCACGGCCGCGTCTCCGGCTTGACGCCCCGCATGCCGAGGTTGATCCAGCCGTGGTCGTCGCCGCGGACGTCGGCGCGGGGGAGACGCTGGATGTTCTCGAAGCCCGCGGCGCGGAGGCAGTTCTCCAGGTGGCGCGGGGAGAAGATCGCGCGGTGCCAGTTGGGGCTCGCCGGGTTCCCGTCTCCGTCGCCGTATGTGAAAATGCGGCCGGCCGCCCACACGCACGGGTCACGATCGGGATTGAAGCGATACCAGCCGTCGTTGATCGTGCGGTCCTCCCCCCCACTCTCGGCCTCGACGAACGTGCGGCAGATCTTCAGGCCGTCGGGCACCCAAACTTCGAGCACTCCGCCGGGAGCCAGGACGCGGAACCACTCGCGGAGGGCATCGACGGTCTGGTACCAGGGGATGTGCTCGAGGATGTGGCTGGCGTAGATCAGCGAGAAGGTGTTGTCCGGGAACGGGAGCGCCTTCGCGGCGTCGCCGATGTGGTCCACGTCCGAACCGGACACGATATTGAACGTTTCGAAGCCGGGGATGCGGCTGGCGCCGGGGCCGATCTCGAGTTTGCGCCCCTCCGGCGTCGGCGGCGGGGTGATGACCCGCGAGAGATACACGCCGGACTGTCCATCAAACTCCGCGGCGTGGTCGAAGCGATCGATCCGCAAACCCGCGGCCGCGACCAGGCGGGAGAAGAACTCCGTCGAATAACGGACACGGTGCAGCGGACCGCTGGACGGGCCGCGGTAGCCCTCGGGGTTCTCCGAAACATCCTCAACGCCGGGCTCGACATACGCCGTGCAGAAGGCGCGGCCGCGGGGGGCGAGGAGGCGGGCGATCTCGCGGAGGTAGAACTCGACCTCGGCGGCGGGAAGGTGCGTGAAGACGGAGTAGAGGTTGATCACGTCGAACACTTCATCGTCGAAGGGCAGGGGCGCCGCCGCGAGCGGGGCTGAGCCGCCGGGGTTGTAGCGGGCGTTGCGAGCGTCGAGGTGCGTGAAGCGGAACGAGGGGTGGCCGGTCGGCGAGGCGGCGCCGAGGTGGCGGCGGCACCAGTCGATCGCTCCGGCGCTGACGTCCACGCCCTCGTACCGTTTGATGCCCGCGGCGCCGTGGTTGGCCTCGGGCCACAGTTCGCGCGAGCGGGCGAGGATGCCGATCGCGAGGCGGCCCTGGCCGCAGCCGATGTCCAGCAGGGATGAGTGGGGCGCCAGGCCGCAGCGCTCGATGAGCCGGTCGGCCTCGCGCTTTGCGGAGGCGAGATAGAAAGCGTCGTCCCGGAACTCGGCGGTGCAGAAGCGCAGGTGGGGCGCGGGGAGGATCAGCCCCTGATAGGAGACGGCGTCGGCGTGATCGACGGCCATGAGCGTCGGGAGGGTATCGCGCGGGATGCGGGCGCGAGGAGACGCCCGCGTGGCTGAGGACCTGACGCGGGACGACATGGCCGCCGCCAGCACGGCGGAGGCCGAGGTTCTGGCCGCGCGGAGGGCTGGGTTTTCGCTCGTCTCTGAGCACCCGCGGGAGGATGGGCCCGTGGTCATCCGGACTTATCGGAAGGACAAATTCGAACCCGAGGCCGGACCCCGGAACGCCCCCGTCCCACGCCGCGACCGTGGCCGGAAGCAGGCGGAAGGGGCGCAGCGCGGGCCTGAACCGGGTACGATCCCCTCGCACGGCCGGGCTGCGCCCACCCCCTTCCCCGGGGGCGCCTGTCCCTGAGGTCCCCTGATGCGGATCTGTCTGGTTTCACAGCAAGTCGCCCCGTTCCTGCACGGGGGCGGGATCGCTACCTATGTCGCGCAGATGGCGCGCTCGCTGGTCGAGGCGGGGCACGAGGCCCACATCCTGACCGAGGCCCGTGAAGGCTTGCAGGAGAGCATCCCGCCGTCGCTGCGGGGGGTGCGGTTCCACGAGGTGGACCTGACGCGGGTGCCGCTGAACCTGCCGGGGTACCACATGCCGCTGATGCGGCACAGCATGGGCGTGTACCACACGCTCAAGCACCTGCACGCGAAGTACCGCTTCGACTACATCGAGTTTCCGGACTACAACGCGGAGGGGTACTTCTCCCTGCGGGCGAAGAAGACCCTGGGGGCGTTCGACGACGCGGTACTGGGCGTGCGGCTGCACATGCCCGACTACATCTGCCGCGACTACGACCTGCAGGCCAACATCACGACGGAGATCGGCATCCTGGCGCACATGGAGCGTCAGGCGACGGCGGAGGCGGACATCCTGACCTCGCCCAGCCGCGCGATGCTGGACGTGACGCTGCGGTACGCCGAGGGTCTGATGCCGCCGCCGGCCGCGCAGCCGCGGTTCATCATCCCCAACCCGCTGGACGTGGCGCGGATCCAGGAGGAACTCGGGGGCGGGCCGGCGGACGCGGGACAGGGCGGCGAGGGGTGCCGCACGATCCTGTTCTACGGACGCACGCAGCACATCAAGGGGTGCCATCTGCTGGTGCGGGCCGCGAAGCGGCTCATGGCACAGGGGATGAACATCCGCGTGCGCTTCATCGGCGGGGACACGCTGACCGGGCCGTACGGCGACCCGCTCAAGCCGCACCTGAAGAAGATGGCCGCGGGGATCTTCGAGGACCGGTTCGAGTGGGAGGAGAACCGGCCTCGCTACGAGTTGGGGCGGGCGATCCGCGGGGCGAGCGTCTGCTGCTTCCCGTCGCTGATGGAAAGTTTCTCCATGGCGTGCGTGGAGGCGATGGCGCTGGGCGCGGTGGTCGTCGGGTCCAACGCCGGCGGCATCGGCGAGATCATCCAGGACGGCGTCAACGGGTTGCTCTTTGAGTCCGGCAACGACCGGGACCTTGAGCGCGTGCTGCACCTGGCGTTGACGGACGCGGAACTGCGGCGGGCGATCCAGCACGAAGCGCCGCGCCGGGTGGCCGAGTACTGCAACCCCGGGCGGATCGCCGCGGCGGTCGTGGAGGCGGTGCGGGGCGTCGCCGCGTCGCGAGCGCTGCCGGTGGCCGATGAGCCGGTCGCCGTGCTGCCGTCGGGACAGGTCGCGGCGGAGAACGTCTCGGCCGCCGAGGCTGTCAACGGGCACGGGGCGGATGGGAAGAGCACGGGATCGGGGGCAATCGCGCCGGTGCCGGTGACGGTGCTGCGGCCGGCCGCGAGGCGGCGCCGCGTGAGCGTCATCATCCCGTTCTACAACGCGGGGAGGTTCCTGCCGCAGACCCTCGACTCGCTGCGGGCCCAGACGTACACGGACTGGGACCTGGTGATCGTGGACGACGGCTCCACCGATCCGCACTCGCTCCAGTTGCTCGATGCGCTCAAGAGCCAGGGGTTGAACATCATCCGCAAGCCCAACGGCGGGCCGGCCTCGGCGCGCAACGTGGGGCTCAACGCGGTCTCGGGGGAATGGGTGCTGGCGCTGGACTCCGACGACCTGATCCACCCGACCTACCTCGAGCGGACGCTGGCGGTGGTGGAGAAGGACCCGGACCTCGCGGTCGTCTGCACGCCGATCATCCTGCACACCGAGGATCTCTCGACGCCCATCGGCGTGTGGGTCCCGCTGGGGCTCGACCGTGACCTGCTGCCGTACGTGAACGTGGGCGCGACGGCCCAGTGCCTGCTCAACCGCGAGAAGGTGCTGAGCGTCGGCGGGTACAACGAGGATCTTGCGGTCAAGGGCGTCGAGGACTGGGACCTGTGGTGCCGGCTCGCGGGGGCGGGATACCGCGGGAGCGTGATCCCGGAATTCCTCCTGACCTACCGCGTGCGGCAGGACGGGGTGTTCCAGACGCAGGTGGTGCCCAACGAGGGGGCGCTCAAGGCGCGGATCATGAAGATGCACGCGAAGATCGCCCTGCGGCCGGATATCCCGATGCGGCTGCAACTGGGGGAAGCGACGTGCCTCCGGATGCACGCGGCGTACCTCGACGGGCAACTCCGTGGGGCGCAGCAGCAACTGGCGGCCATGAACGGGACGCCGCAGATCGTCATCGATCAGCGCGTGCAGCAGATCCTGCAGGAGAACATCCGCTATCGGGTCGCCGACCGTGTGAACAACGCCCTCAAGGGGCTGGGCGTGCAGGGGACGATCAAGTCGCTGACGCGCCGCGTGGCGCGGGTCGGTCGCCTGCCGGCGAAACTCGCCGCCCGGGCCCTGCCGCCCGGGACCAATGGGCGGGCCGGGGGCGGCGCGTAACCGCCGGAGATCGTCCGGCCGGAAGTATGATTACGGAGGCGAATCGGGCGGGAGCCCGCGCCCGTGTCTTGTCCCGGCGTGCACGGAGCACGCCATCCCCCCCAGGATCAGCCCACGTGCGAATCTGCGTCGTCTGCCGCGAAGGCGCGTGCTCGGAAGGGGAGGGAAGCCGGCGATGGGCATGGGAGTGCTGCGCCGCGCTTGCCGGGGCGGGCCATGAGGTGCACCTGCTCGCCGCTGAGGGGAACACGGGGGGCGCTCCCGACGGCGTCACGCCGCACGCGGTGGACCTCGGCGGGCCAGCGGCGATCCCGGGCGCCTACCCGACGAACGGGATGCGGCACGCCATGGGCGTGTACGCCACACTGCTGGGCCTGCACGAGCGCTCGCGGCTGGACCTGGTCATCTTCTCGCTGCGCGACGGCGAGGGGTACTTCGCGCTGCGCGGCAAGCGGATGCTCGGGCAGTTCGCCGGGGCGGTGATGGCCGTGTGGGCATCCACGCCGTCGGTGGACCTGCGCACGGCGAACATGGACTCGCGGTTCGACGGGGAGGCGGTCTTCGCGGACCACATGGAACTGGCGTGCCTTCGCGAGGCGGACCTGCTGCTGGCGGCGACCGGCGCGGTGCTCGACCTTGTGCGGGAGCGCATTGAGTCCGATCCCGCGTGGCCGCTGCCGCGCCGAGCCGTTGTTGGCCTCGGGCGGACGCCGCGGAAGAACGATGCGGCAACGCCGCCTGCGGCGGGGCCGGCGACCGTTGTTGTCCCGGGTCCCCTGGAGTGGCGTCGCGGAATCGCGGACTTCGCCGTCGCCGCCCACCGCCTTTCGGCGCAGCGGCCGGGCGTCAGGTTCCGCCTTGTCGGCGAGGATACCGACACGGCGCCGATCGGCCGCTCCGCGCGGGCCCTGCTCGCCTCGCGCTACGGCGTTGGCGAGGATGGGCCCGTGGCCTTCGGCGACGCGACGCCGACGGTCGTCTGCATCCCCGGCGCGGGCATCGAGCCGGAATGGGCGATGATCGACGCGCTGGCGGCGGGCGTGCCCGTGGCCGCGGCGGCGACGGAGGCGATGCGCGGGGCGTTCGATGTGCCGGGAGCATTCTGGGCCGCGCCCGGCGACGCGGACTCGCTGGCCGATGCGATCGCGAGGGCTCTTGACGCCGGCAGCCCGGGTCCGGCCTCGTTCGACCCCGCCGCGTTCGCCGGGCGCATCATCGCTGCCGCCGAGCAGGCGAGGACAGAGGAGGGTGACACGCCATCGGCCGCGGTATCCGGCGGCATCGCCGACCTCTCGGTCATCGTGCCCGTCTACAACCTCGGCGCGTACGTGCGGCGAACGCTCGCTTCGATCGATAGCCAGACGCTCCGCCCACGCGAGGTCATCATCGTTGACGATGGCTCGCCCGACGAGGAAACGGCGCGGGTCCTCGCGGAACTGGAGGCCGAGGGCCGGCGTGTGATCCGCAAGGCCAACGGCGGCGTCGGCTCGGCCCGCAACGCCGGTCTCCGTGCCGCCTCCGGACGCTGGGTCTGCTTCATCGACGCCGACGACCTGCTGCACCCGACGTACTTCGAGAAACTCGTCGGCGTGCTGGAGCGCAACGACCGCCTGACGTACGCCAGCGCCCTGGTGCGGTGCTTCGAGGGGGACAACCCGGCGGAGGCGACCGCCGGGTGGGTGCCGCTGGGGATGGCGGGCTTCGATCGCGATCTGGTGCTGCACATGAACGTGGGCGGCATCGCGGGCTCCGTCTTTGATCGCCGCGCGGTGCTGGAAGTCGGCGGGTATGACGAGGTGACGCCGTCGTACGAGGACTGGGACCTGTGGTGCAAACTGGCCCGCGCCGGGGTGAGGGGCGCGGTGGTGCCGGAGTTCCTGTTCTACTACCGCGTGCGCGAGGGCTCGAAGTACCGCACGCAGGGCCTGACGCGGCACCTGCACCTCAAGAGTTACATCATCGCGCGCCACGCCGACGCCCTGGCCTCCAGCCGCACACTGCGCCTGCAACTGGGCGAGGCGGAGGCCGCGGCCCGCGAGGCGCGGCACCTGCGTGAGCGCCTGGAGGCCGCCGAGGCCGCGGCGCGCGAAGCGCAGGCGTCGCGCGACGACCTGGCGGTCCGCACCGCCGCGGCCGAGACGAGCGTCGGTGAGGCGTGGGCCAACGCGGGCAAACTCGAGGAGCACCTGAAGCACGCCAACGCGCTGCTCGCCGCGGCCGAGG
>CALAFV010000590.1 GCA_937891445.1 uncultured Phycisphaerales bacterium
CGCGGTTGCCGTCGTAGTTGCCGACGAAGGCGATGGTCTTGCCGTCGGGGCTGAAGCGGGGGAAGGACTCGCTGCCGGGGGGCGAAGCGAGCGGTGACGCGACGCCGCCCTCGCGCGGGACGATCCACAGGTCGTTGGCGTAGACGAAGACGATGTGGGTGGCGCTGATGTCGGGGTAGCGCATCATGCCCGCGTGGGGCCGGATGTCGGCGTCGTGCGCGGCCGCTGCGGGCGGGAGGAAGGCAAAGGAGACGGCCAGGCCGGCGATTGCGAGCATGGAGCGGATGGGGCGACGGGTCGGTGTGGCAGTGGGCACGGTGGTCTCCAGGACAGGGGCTGTCGCGGGCACGGAGCCCGGCGGAGCGGGTATACCGGAATCAGGGCGTTAGTATTCGAGATTGCGGGAGGTGCGGGGGTGGGGGGCGTCGCTGCGGACAGTGGGCGCGGGCGAGCGGGAGCGGCCGCGTGGCTGGGCCGGCAGGTTCATACGGTATGGCCAAGAAGAAACAGAAGTCGAACACCCCGGTCATCGAAAACCGGCGAGCCCGGCACGACTACTTCATCAGCGAGACGCTGGAGGTGGGGATTGTGCTCATGGGTTCGGAGGTCAAGAGCCTGCGGGAGGGGAAGGCGTCGCTGACGGAGGGGTATGTTCGTGCGAGCGAGGACCCGCTGTCACTGACGCTGCACAGCGTGAATATCGCGGAGTACCCGCCGGCGGGGGCGCATCAGCACACGCCGACGCGGGTCCGGACCCTGCTGGCGCACAAGAAGGAGATCGCCCGGCTCGCCAAGGCATCGGCGAAGCGAGGGATGACGATCGTCCCGCTGAAGTTGTACTTCAACGAGCACGGGTACGCGAAGTTGTTGGTGGGGGTGGCGGAGGGCAAGGGGCGCGCGGACAAGCGGCAGTCGATCGCCAAGCGCGAGATGGAGCGGGACATCGCGCGGGCGATGTCGAAGCGGATGTAGTGTGCCGGTCGGTTGCGATTGGGGCGCAGACTGATCCGTGTCGTCTTGCGGCTATGCGGCGGCCGCGGCGGTGGCGGCGCCGGCGCTGGAGCAGGTCTCAACGGAGCCGGGGCCGGCGTTCTTGGCGGCGGCCAGGGCGGTGTCGGCGTGGTGGAGGAGATCGGCCGGGCGCGCGGGGCGGGTGAGGGCCGTGCTGGCGACGCCGATGCAGACGCTGGGCAGGTTGCTCGTGCGGGCGTGCTGGGTGCGGCCGCCGCGGACTCTGGCGACGACGGGGCTTGCCGCGGCGAGTTTGGAGCGGAGGTCCGCAGTGCGATCGGCGAGGAGTTTCTGCAGCCGCCGCGCCAGCACCGCGGCCTTGGCCGCGGGTGTGTGCGGGAGGAGGACGACGAACTCGTCGCCGCCGACGCGGCAGGCGACGTCCGAGCGCCGGCAGCCGCCTTCGAGGACGCGTGCCAGCGTGACGAGCAGGGTGTCGCCCGCGGCGTGTCCGAGGGCGTCGTTGCACAGTTTCAGGCCGTCGACGTCGATCATCAGGCACGAGAGTTCGGCGCCGTAGCGCTGGGCGGAGGAGAAGAGTTCGTCGAGGCGGCGGTCCATCGCGCGGCGGTTGGCAAGGCCGGTGAGCGGATCCGTCATGGCGGCCGCGTGCAGGTCCGCGAGTGCTCGCTCGAGTTCGACGATGCGGGCTTCGGCGCGGCTGAGGGCGGCGCCGAGGCTTGCGGCGCGGGTTTCGCGGTGCATGTGGGCGAGCCGGGCCGCTACGGCGCTGGCGAGCGATTCGGCGAGGAGATTGGTTTCGTATTCGGCGGGGACGAGGGCGCCGGCCGCGCCGGCACGCAGGGCGCGGATCACGGTCTGCGGGTCGCCGTCGGCGCAAAGGAGAACGACGGGGAGGTCCGGCCGGCGGGCGCGGAGCCGCCGCACGGTTTCGAGTCCGGCGTGGTCGGGCGCGGTGTTTTCGCAAACGACGATGCCGGCCCGTTCGAGGCTTGTGGGCTTGAGGTCCGCGACGCGGCGGCAGGGGGTGATCACAGCGCCGGGGAGCGCGGGGGCAACAAGTGCGGCGATGCGCCGACGGGACTCCTCGGTCGGTGCCACGACGACGATGTTCACGGGCGCGCTGTGGGACGCAGCGGTCTGGACGGTCACGATCGGTGCTCCTTCCCCCGTCCGGCTATCGGACGGGGGCGGCGGGCACTTCACGCGAACGCGTAGCAGGAGGGGAGAAGCGGGTCAGATGCCGCCGCCGCGGGCCCGGAACTGGCGGGCGACGCGCAGTTTCTGCCGGGCACGTTCACGCTCGCGGCGGACCTTG
>CALAFV010000591.1 GCA_937891445.1 uncultured Phycisphaerales bacterium
CGCATACTCGCGACACGTCATGCGCTATGTCCGCCGCCTGCTGCTCGCCTTTCTGTGTGTCGTCCTGCTGCCACTCGGCGCCCATGCCGCCTGGTGGATGGCGCACGAGCACCCGGCGACATGGAGCGCCGCCAACTGGTCCAGCAGCGGCCTGCTTCAGGCCGCGAGCGCGCACCCAGAGGCGCAGGTGCTGGTCTTCGCCGCTCGTACCGGCCGCTGGAAGGGTATCTTCGCGCACCATTGCTGGATCGTGCTGAAGCCCGCCGGCGCCACCGAGTCCGCCAGCCCGCGGTTGCCCGCGTCGAACTCGACCCCGCCCAGGAACCCGGCCGTCCCGCCGCCGTCGGGCACGCCCACGGCGCCGAACCCGCGCCCGGCGTCCAGTTCGTAGTGCGACAGCGCCGCCACGATCGGCCGCGACGCGACCACCTGAAGCGCGTACACCCCGTTGGGGATCCGCGCCTCGTCGTTGATGTTCCACCCGCCGCGGCGCTGCGGGTCCAGCGTCGTGAACATCGGGATCTGCTGGCCGTCGTCGGTGTACACCACCACCGCGACCGCGACGCGCTCATCCGTGGGGTTGTAGAAGACCAGGAAGTCGCGCGTCCGCGCCGGGTCCTTCAGGCTCCCCGGGAACGTCCACTCGATCGACGTCTGCTCGGTGAAACTCTCCCCCACCGCCGTGCCGAAGTCGTAGTGCGACATCGTCGCGCCCACCGGCCCGCTGGTGCGCAGCACCAGCGCATACGGCGTATCCGGCCGCGCCAGCCGCTCGCTCGGCGACCCCGCGCGGTTGATCGTCACGCCGCCGCGCGTGCCGGGGGCGATCACCCCCTCGGCCAGCAACTGGTCGCGCTCGCCGACCTCGTACCGCGCGTGCAACTCGTAGCGCACCTCGGTGTCGCCCGTGTTGGTGATCGGCACGAACTCGCTGATCCCGTCGTGCACGTACCCCTCGGGGTAGTAGTACGTGAACGGCAGGTCGGCATTCAGCAGCCGGCGCGGCTCCAGAGCCTCCATCAGGTTGTCGCACTTCTGGCTGGCGCAGGAACGCCGCCGCGCAGCGCGGCGGCCAGGGCGTGCATCGGTCATGATGTCTCCTGTTTCTTCTCGCGTGCGCGAGCCGCGCGGCCCGCGTCCCCCATCACCGTGCCCGCCGCGGGTCCTCGCCCGACGGGCGGGGCAGATTAGACGCCGCCCCGCCCGCGGTGGATCACGCAAACCCCGCAATTTCCCGGGCGCACCGGGCGCTCCGCCGAGCGCACCGGGCGCCGCATCCCGGGCGCACCGGGCGCACACGCCCCGCGCCCGCACCGTACACTCTCCCTCGATGCCCCCCACCACGACCGCCAACTCGCCCGTGTTCCACCACGCCACGCTCCCCAACGGCCTGACCATCGTCGCCGAGGTCGAGCCGCAGGCCCACTCCGCCGCCGCCGGCTTCTTCGTCAAGACCGGCGCGCGCGACGAGGCCTCGCCGCTCATGGGCGTCAGCCACTTCCTCGAGCACATGATGTTCAAGGGCACCGACCGGCGCACCGCCGAAGAACTCAACCGCCAGTTCGACGCCATCGGCGCCCGCAACAACGCCTACACCACCAGCGAGATGACCTGCTTCTACGCCAGCGTCCTCCCCGAGCGCCTCCTGGGCGACAACGGCGCGCTCGACCTGCTGGCCGACATGCTCCGCCCCGCCCTGCGCGAGAGCGACTTCGCGACGGAAAAGAAGGTCATCCTCGAAGAAATCGCCATGTACGAGGACAACCCCTTCTGGGTCCTCTACGAGCGCCAGATGGAGGAGCACTACGGCGCCCACCCCCTCGCCCACCGCGTCCTGGGCACCACGCAGACCATCTCCGCCATGACCGCCGAGCAGATGCGCGCCTACTTCGAGCAGCGCTACTCGGCCGACAACACCGTCGTCGCCCTCGCCGGCCGCCTCGACTTCGACGCGGCCGTGAAACAGATCGAGCGCCAGTGCGGCCACTGGACCCGCACCGGCGCGACGCGCAGCCACGACGAGCCGAAGGTCGGCGGCGCCGACTTCACCCTGCGCGACGAGAAGGTCAGCCGCGCCTACGCCATGATGCTCGCCCCCGCCCCCGCGATGGGCGACCCGCGCCGTTACGCCGCGAGCCTCCTGGCCCAGGTCCTCGGCGGCGCCGACAACTCACGCCTCCACTGGGCGTTGATCGAGCCCGGCCTGGCCGAAGAAGCCGAAGCCGGCTACGACCCGCGCGACGGCGTGGGCGACTTCCTCGTCAGCGTCTCCTGCGACCCCGAGCGCCTCGACGAGGTCTGGTCCATCGTCGAACGCGAGGTCGAGTCGCTCGCCTCTACGTTGTGCGAAGAAGACCTCGCCAAGATCCGCTCGAAGATCGCCACCGGCGTCACCGTCGCCGGCGAGCGCCCCGGCGGCCGCATGCAGCGCCTCGGCCGCCTGTGGACCTACCTCGGCACGTACACCACGCTCGAGGAGGAACTCGAGCGCATCAACGCCGTCACCGTCGATGATGTCCGCCGCGTGCTGGCCGACTTCCCCTTCCGCCCGCGCACCGTCGGCCGCCTGCTGCCCAAGTAATCCGGATCGCCCGCCGCCTCACGCCGCGGCCGCCGGCGGCGCCGGCGCGTACACGCGCAGCGTGTTCCGCCCCGCGAGCCTCGCCGCGTGCAGCGCGCTCTCGGCGAACGACGCCAGTTCCCCCACGTCCCTGAACTTCCCGAGCGTGAACCCGTCCACCCACGCCAGCCCGGCGCTCACCGACACCGCCAGCCGCTTGGGCACGCCCGCCCCCTGCACCTCCACCGGCGTCGCGACGATCCGCCGCCGCGCGGCCTCCGCCGCCCGCTCGACCACCACACGGTCGGCCTTCGCCGCCACCACTGCCAGCATCGACGGCCCGTGCCGGAACGCCAGCCCACCCGCGCCGCGGAACTCCTCCGCCAGCGCCGAGCCCGCCGCCCGCAGCGCCCCCTCCGCGGCGGCGGCGCCGTGCGTCCGCGCCATCTCCTCCAGCCCCTGAACTTCCACAAAGACGAGCGTCAGCGGCGTCATCCCCGCCCGCGCCTGCTCGAACGCGGCGACCAGCGTCCGGTCGAACGGTATCCGCGCCGGCAGCCCCGTCACCGGGTCGCGCTCCTCCGGCTTCGCCGCGCTGACTTCTTCCTCCGCCGGCAGCGACATCGTCGCCAGCCGCTCCCGCGCCCGGCGCACGATCGCCGCCGCGTCCGCGATGTCCCCCGGGTCCACCGACAGCAGGCTCGACACCTCGCGCGTCGCCGCCGTGATCCCCGTGAGGATCTCCTCCGCCCGCCCCGGGGGAATGCCGAACCACTCCTTCGCCCGCGACACGAACCGCGACAGCGGCCCCGCCGCCTCGTCCGCCGTCAACACGTCCGCCGCCGTGTTCCCCAGCGCCACCGCGCGCACCCGCGCCAGGTGCGCCACCGGCGCTGCGCTCGGCCGCTCGTGGTACTTGATCGGCATCACCAGTTCATCCGGCAGCCGCCACCGCGCCGCCAGCATCGCCCCCACGTCCGGGTGCTGGATCTCCAGCCCCGCCATCTCCAGCCGCGCCAGTTCCCGGTGGTCGCCCCCGGAACGCATCAGCAGCACGCCGTACTCCGACCGCAGCGCCCGGTACAGCGCCACCATCCCCACGTCCTGAAGCAATCCCCCGAGGAAGCACTCCTCCTCGCACCCCAGCCGCGCTTCCCGCGCGATCACCCGCGCCGCGATCCCCGTGTACAGCGACCGCCGCCAGTACGCCGGATAGTCGAACTCACCCGGCGCCGTCTCTCCCTGCGAGATCGCCGTCACCAGGCTGAACCCCAGCGCCAGCGTCTTGATCGCCGAGAGCCCCAGCAGCAGGATCGCCTGGTCCACGCTCGTGCACGGCCGGCGCAGGGCGAAGAACGCCGAGTTCACCGTCCGCAATACCTTCGCCGCCAGCGCCTGGTCGTGGCGGATCGTGTCCGCCAGCGCCTTCATCGGCACGTTCGGATCCTGCGCCAGTTCGATGACACGCACGCCGACCGCGGGGATCGTCGGCAACGTGTCGCAGGACAGGACGCGCTCCAGGATGTCCGGGTTCATCGCGGCGCCCCTGCGCGGCCGCCGCCTGGCGAGCCGCCCCTGCGGAAAGCACGCCCCGCCGCGGGCAGCGCGCCGCGGCCGGAGACGCGTCTGAGAACGTTCCTCAGGGTCAGCATCGACCGATCGCCGCGGCGACTTCACGCCCGACCGCCCGCGCCCACCCCTGGAACTGCTCACACCGGCAGCCCCGGCCCGAAGACGACCCGCAGCGTCGGCGGCTCGCGTCCGAGAACATGCCGGATGTACGCCGCCAGCAGCCGGTTGGCCCGCTCCACCACCGCCGCCGGCACGCCCGCGGCGTCGAACCCCCGGTCACGCGCAATCTCGCGCAGCAGCCCGATCGTCTCCGGCCTCACCGGCCACGCCCCCGCGCCGCGCTCCGTCCCGTCCCCAACCAGCCCGCCGTGCGCAGCGCTGAAGAGGTACGCCCCGCCCGGCCCCGGCGCGGGCGCAGCGCTCTCATCGAGCATCGGCGCATACCCCGTCTCCACCAGCAGCGCCCACTGCATCCGCAGCAGCGCCGGCCCAACCCCCCCGCCCCCCGCCTCCCCGCTCAACTCGCGCAGCGACGCCACCATCTGGTCGTACAGCCCCGGGTGCGGGTCGTGGTCCGTGATCGCGTGCTGCACCAGGTCCGCCATGTACAGCCCGGCGTTGTGCGCCGCCAGCGACCGCCGCAGCGCCGGGAACGTCTCCTCCAGGTCCCACGCCGTCAGCAGCGCCAACTCCGAACTGGGCCGGATGATGAACGACGCCTGCCCGCGCGTCAGCAACTCCACGCCCCCCGAGTACGGGCTCTTGGGACGCTTGGACCCCTTCGCCAGCGCCCGCACCAGCCCATGCCCGCGCGTAAACAGCGACACCGTCTGGCTCGTCTCCGACCAGTCCCAGTGCCGGATGCACACGGCGTCGTCGCTCACGGGAGGCATCGCGGCAAGCGTACCCCCCCTCCTCCCTCTCCCGCCTGCGCCCGCGGCCCAATGAAAACGGCCCGGCGAGAAACGCCGGGCCGGTCGGCTCACGAGCCGTTGGAAGCAGGCGGAAGGAGGTCAGACCACCTGCAGCAGTTTCATCGTCCGCTGCACGATGTCCTGGGCCGTCAGCCCGCACATCTGGAGCATCTCCTGCTCCGTCCGGGCGCTCTTGGGGATCCGCGTCACGTACATCTGCTCGAGCGTGAACGCGTCCCCGGAGTTGGTCAGCGCGTCGGCCACCGCCGAGCCGATCCCGCCGCCGTAGTTGTCCTCGATCGTCACGACGTACCCGCCGTTGGCCTGCGCCAGGTCAAGCAGCGCGTCGGCGTCGAACGGGATCGAGTACAGGTCCACCAGCGTCGCGCTGACCCCCGCCTTGTCCAACTGGTCCAGCGCCTTGTTCGCCTCGTGCACCATGTACCCCGCCGCGCACAGCAGCACGTCGCGCCCCTCGGTGAGCACCTCGAACCCGCCGAGGTTGAACACCTGGTCGTCGGAGTAGATGAACTCCGTGTCCGACCGCAGCGTCCGCATGTAGCACGCCCCCTCGTACTCCGCCATCGCCGCCGTCAGGGCGTAGGCCGCGAACGCGTCGCACGGCTGGAGGATGTAGCACCCGGGGTTGCCCCGGTGGTCGCGCATCGTCGTCCACGAGCGGAACCACGAAACGTCCGGCAGCCCCATCTGGCTCGGCCCGTCCGCCGCCAGCGTGATCCCCGCGTGGCTCCCGACGATCTTGAGGTTCGCCCCGGAGTTGATCGCCATCTCGATCTGGTCGTACCCCCGCGTGACGAACTTCGCGAACGTCGAGCAGAACGGGATCTTCCCCGCCGCGCTCAGCCCCACCGCCGCGCTGAACATGTTCTGCTCGGCGATCTTGCACTCGATGAACCGCTCCGCCAGCGCCGGGTCCTTGCGGAACGTCTCCGCGAACGTCGAGTTGCTCACGTCCGCATCCAGCACCACGACACGGTCGTTGGCCTGCCCCAGCGCCCGCAGCGCGATGCCGTACGCCCGCCGCGTGGCCATCTTGCCGGTGTGCAGCACCGACTCCATGTCCATCTTCTTCATCATCTGGGTGAGCGTCGGCAACTCGCCGTACGACACCTCCTTGGGCGCCATCTCCCGCGGCGGCTGGATCATGAACTGGTCGCTGCTCACCAGCGCGCTGGTCAGTTCCACGCGCCGCTCGTCCAGTTCCGCGATCGCCTTCTTCAGGGTCTCCCCCGTCGCCGGCTTGCCGTGCCACCCCGCCCCCATCATCACGCTCGACCCCCACCCCTTCACCGTCTTGGCCACCACCGCCAGCGGCCTCGCGTCACCGCC
>CALAFV010000592.1 GCA_937891445.1 uncultured Phycisphaerales bacterium
TCCCCCTCCGACCTTGCTCCCCCCCCTGCCCCGCCGCCGGCCCCGAAACCGAGAGCGTCACGGATCTCTTCGTCCGTCTTGCCGACGCCGGCGTAGACGACCTTCTCCATCGGGCACCCGGCCAGCCGGGCGCGGTGCAGTTCGCCCCCGGAGACCACGTCGAGCCCGGAGCCCCTCTGGACGAGCGTCCGGAGGACGTGGACGTTCGGGCAGGACTTCACGGAAAAACAGATGAGCGGGTCGATCTCGCGGAAGGCGGCGGCCAGGCGGTCATAGTGCAGCGCGAGGGTGCTGGCGGAGTAGACATAGGTGGGCGTGCCGGTCCGGGTGGCGAGGGAGGCCAGATCGACCCCCTCGCAGGCCAGCCGCCCGTCCTGGTACGAGAAGAAGTCCATGGCCGGAGGGTACGCCCAGATAACCGCCCGTACACGGGCTCTGTTCGCACCCGGGTCGGCTTTCTCGGGCGTGGATCCGGGACGGCCCTTGCGGGCAACGCCGGCCGGTGTAAACTGGTTCGCGATTCAAAGGTCTCTCCGTAAGACGGTCGGCCGAGTCAGGCGCGACCGTGCTTTGGTTTCTGCCAGCCGCTTTCAGGCCGGCCGTTCTCGCCGAACGGCCGCGGGAGCGATGACCGATGACGCACGTCGCCCGCCAACTTCTCCGTGATGCGCACGATCGCACGCAAGCCCGCCGCCGCCGCGGCTCAGCGGAGCGCCGCGCTGCGGGGTTCACGCTCATCGAACTGCTGGTGGTGATCCTGATCATCGTGCTGCTGATCAGCATCCTGCTGCCGGCGCTGCGGCACGCGCGGGAGTCGGGGCGGACCGTCAAGTGCATGAGCAACATGAAGCAGATCGCGATCGGTCTGCAGGCGTACGCCAACGACTACCAGTCGCGGATCTGGGAGGCGGGGCACACGGCGCCGTACCGGTTCTGGTACGCCCAGCCGCAGAACCCGCTGTTCCCGGTCAGCGCCGCGAACCCGGCGATCGCGGGGCCGGCGTTCGCGTACCTGACGGACGTGGACAAGATCTTCGAATGCCCGACGAACCGGCGCAAGACCTCCACGCGCGACGTCGCGGTCTTCAGCGACCCGTTCTGGAACACCGATTCCGGGCGCCTTCAGCGGGAACTGTTCAACGTGTTCCTCTCGCAGCGGGCGCTGAACTTCGACTACACGATGGTGACGGGGGCGAGCGGGGCGCGGGTGGAGTCGACGACGCCGGTGGCGTGGGATGCGCGGTGCCAGCAACTCGGCGGGCGCGTCGCCCGGCCCCAACCGCTGCCGCAGAACCTCCGGTACTTCCGGGCGCTCCCCGTGTTCGTGGAGGAGGACCTGAAGTGGCACAACGAACCCAGCCCCGACGGCATGTGGAGCAACTGGGATGAGATGACCAGCCGGCACGGCGGCAAGGGCCACATGGTTTTCCTCAACGGCGACGTCGAACTGATGAACCTCCCCCGGCGCATGAACCAGTACTCAAACGACCAGAGCGAGCCCGGGGCCTTCACGGGCAACGATGTCTGGGCCCGCGGCCGCATGGGCTGGTTGCAGGTCGCGCCGAGTTGGCCCAACGGCGGCGCGGGGGTGCGGCGCTACGGGTGGTTCGACCGGCCGTCGTGAGCGCCGGCTTCTGATCCAGGATGCTCGAAACAAAGACCCGGCGCGGCGTCGGCCGCGCCGGGTTGTCTTTCATGCGCGCGGCGTTACTCCGCGCCCGCGGGGGAGACGGGGACGAGAACCGGTGAGGCGCCGGCGGGGGCGTCCACCGTCGCGTTGAGTTGGATCTGGCCGTCGGAGCCCGAAATGGACCGGATGGTCACCGTGCGGCCGTCGGGGGTCTGGACCGTCGCGACGCCGTCGGCGACGCCCTCGAACTCGAGGACGGTGCCGTCCTCGGTGACGACCTGGCCGCGGAAC
>CALAFV010000593.1 GCA_937891445.1 uncultured Phycisphaerales bacterium
GAGGATGCGCTGGCGTGGGACGAGGTGGCGGAGCCGGCGCGGGTGGTGCGCGCGCGGCTGCGGCGGTGGGTGCTGCTGAGCGAGGCGCTGGAGCGCGTGGGGCCGGAGCAGTGCCTGGTGGGGCGCAGCGCGGTGTGGCGGGTGTTCCTGCGGCGGGTGGCGGAGTCGGCGCTGTTCAGCACGGCGCCGGTGCTGATCGTGGGGGAGACGGGGACGGGGAAGGACCAGGCGGCGAAGCTGATTCATCACCTGAGGCCGCCGCCGAAGAAGGACCTGATCGTCGTGGACTGCACGACGATCTCGCCGGACCTGGCGGGGAGCGAGTTGTTCGGGCACGAGCGCGGGGCGTTCACGGGGGCGGAGCGTGCGCGGGAGGGAGCGGTGGCGCTGGCGGACGGGGGGACGCTGTTTCTGGATGAGGTGGGGGAGTTGCCGCCGGACCTTCAGGCGCAGTTGCTGCGCGCGGTGCAGGAGAAGATGTATAAGCGCGTGGGCGGGGATGTGTGGCGGCGGGCGGACTTCCGGCTCGTGTGCGCGACGAACCGGGACCTGGAGGCGGAGGTGGCGGCGGGGCGGTTCCGGCGCGATCTGTATTTCCGGATCGCGGGGGACGTGTGCCGGGCGCCGCCGCTGCGGGAGCGGACCGAGGACATCCTGCCGCTGGCGGAGCACTTCCTGCACGGGGTGATCGGGGAGAGCGCGGAGGTGCCGCGGTCGGTGCGGGCGCTGCTGCAGACGCGCGAGTACCCGGGGAACGTGCGGGACCTCAAGCGGCTGGTGGAGGTGATCGGGCGGCGGTGCGCGGGGGCGGGAGCGGGAGCGGCGCGGGAGGCGGGCGGAAATGGCACGGAAATGGGTGTGGCGGGGCGGCCGGCGGAGGCGCTGGAGAAGGCGGTGCGGGGGGCGCTGGCGGGGGGGATGAGCATGAAGGAGATCAGCCGCGCGGCGGAGGAGATCGCGATCAGCGCGGCGCTGGAGGAGTGCGGGCTGCCGCGGCTGGCGGCGGAGCGGCTGGGGATCTCGGAGCGGACGGTGCAGTTGCGGCTGCGGGGGCGGGACGCGGGGCTGGAGAACGGATCGAACGGATCGGTGAACGGCTCACACCGGGACGCGGGCGGCGGGGACAACGGGCGCCGGACGCGGCGGCGCGGGGAGACGTGAGGGAGCCGCCGCGGGCGCGGCGCCGGTGGCGGGGGATTCGCCGATGAGTCGCAGGAGGTTGCCGCCGAGGACGAGGGCTTCCTGGTCGGGCGGGAGGTGGAGGAGGCGGACCTTGGCGAGTTCGACGCCGGGGTGGAGCCAGGGGCCGTCGGACCCGAAGAGGACCTTGTGCGCGCCGGCGCGGCGGAGGGCGCGCTGGAGGAGTTCGAAGCGGCGGACGCCGGAGGTGTCGGTGTAGACGTTGGGGTGGCGGGCGAGGATGTCGGCGATGATGTGCTGGGCGCGCCAGTCGTCGGCGAAACTGCCGAGGTGGGGGATGATGAAGGAGACGTCGGGGTAGCGCGGGGCGAAGAGGTCCACGGACTCGACCTCGCCCATGACGTCGTAGAGGACGGGGAGGCGGAAGCGGCGAGCGGCGTCGAGGACCTCGCGGGTGATGCGGGCGTCCATGCGGTGGACCTTGATGCCGCGGAAGCCGTCGCGTTCGGCGCAGCGGCCGACCATGGCGGCGATGCGGCCGCGGTCGCGGGCGGCGTGGACGAAGCAGAAGCCCCAGAAGCGTGCGGGGTTGCGTCGGACGATGCGGGCGACGTGGCGGTTGGCGACGTCGTAGTCGGAGTGGAAGGCGGCGAAGAGGACGGTGCGGTCGATGCCGGCCTCGTCGCTCCAGCGGAGGAAGCGGTCGAGGGGGGCGGCGGTGTCCCATGGGCCGGTGAAGCCGTCGCCGGGGCCGGCGTGGCAGTGGCAGTCGATGACCACGGGTGGGGTCCGGTGTTACATCCAGGAACGGATGGTGGTCCAGAGCGCGTCGGTGAGGCGGACGCCCTCGTTGAGGTTGGAGCCGCAGTCCACGCCGCGGTGGATGGCGACGAGCCAGCGGACGCTCTGCCAGCGGATCCACATGGGGGAGCCGCTGTGGCCGCCCTTGGTGTCCATGTCGTAGTCGATGAGGCCGGGCCTGCCGGGGACGATGGGGTGGCGGATGTTGGCGAAGGAGCGCCACTGGGTGGAGCCGGTGTCCTGGGGCGTGCAGCCGGTGGGGGCGGAGGGGTTCTGGACGGCGCCGGTGCAGGCGTGCCGGCTGCGGCGCTGGGCGCCGTTGCACTTGTCGGCGGGGTAGCCGCAGATGTTGGCGGGAGCGCCGGCGAGTTTCTTGGGGTCCACGACGGTGAGGCGCGTGCCGCCGCCGGCGGGGGAGGGGTCGCCCCACCAGCCGAGTTTCTTGCCGCCGAAGGTGGACTCGCCGATGGGGGTCGCGAGGGTGATCAGGGCGATGTCGAACTGGCGGTCGCGGCCGGAGACCCAGCGCGGGTGGGCGACCCAGGAGGCGGCGGCGACCGTGCCGAAGGGGGTCCGGCGGCCATTGCGGCCGACGGCGATGTTCATGCTGCGGACTTCGCCGAAGGATGGACTCAGAACCGTGTGGCCGACGGTGAGGACGTGGCGGGGGCCGATGAGGACGCCGGTGGTGCGGCGGGGCTCGTTGGGGGCGGTCTTCTTGAAGAAGCGGTCGATGCAGCAGATGAAGCGGAAGGGGACGGGGGTGGTGTCGGTGGTGTGGATGC
>CALAFV010000594.1 GCA_937891445.1 uncultured Phycisphaerales bacterium
AGATCTACGGCGGCGGCATCGCCGGCCTCTGGACGCTCGCGCGGCTGCGCGCCGCGGGCTACCGCTGCATCCTTATCGAACACACCGCCCTCGGCGCCGGGCAAACGATCGCCTCCCAGGGCATCATCCACGGCGGCATCAAGTACGCCCTCACCGGCTCGGCCTCGGACGCCTCCCGCGAGATCGCCGGCATGCCCGCCATCTGGCGCGCCTGCCTCCGCGGCGACCCGCCGCCCGGACACCCCGACCTGCGAACCGTCACCATCCTCAGCGAGCGCCAGCACCTCTGGACCGCCGGCGGCGTCGCCGCGCGCATCGCCGGCGCCGCCGCCAGCCGCGTCATCCGCACCGAGGTCCGCCGCCTCGACGCCGCCGAGCGCCCCGACTGGCTCGATGCCGCCCGCGGCCTGGGCGGGATCGATGTCTACACCGTCGAGGAACCTGTCCTCGACCCCGGCAGCCTCTTGCGCTGCCTCGCCGCCGCGAGCGCCGGGTGCATCACCACCGCCGCCGCGGCCGCGAACATCCGCCCGCGCGTTCGCATCCTCACCGCCGGCGCGGGGAACGAAGACCTCGTGCGCCAGTTCACCGGTGAGCGCAGCGCGAACGACGCCGCCCCGCGCATGCAGCGCCGCCCGCTGCACATGGTCATGGCCCGCGCCGCAACCGCGGGCCACTGGCCGCTGATCTACGGCCACTGCATCAGCGCCAGCCCCACGCCGCGCCTCACCGTCACCAGCCAGCGCGACGCCGCCGGCCGCACGGTCCTGTACCTCGGCGGCGCGCTCGCCGAAGAGGGCGTTTCGCGTTCGCCGCAGGAGCAGATCGCCGCCGCCCGCGCCGAACTGCGCGCCTGCCTTCCGCGCCTCGACCTCACCGGCGCACAGTTCGCCACCCTCCGCATCGACCGCGCCGAGGCCGCTACCCCCACCGGCGCTCGCCCGGATGGGCCCATCATCGCTCCCGTCCCCACCCCGCCCGACCAGCCGCGCACGCTCGCCGTCTGGCCGACCAAACTCGCCTTCGCCCCCCTCGTCGCCGACCGCCTGCTGGAAACGATCCGGCAGGGCGGCGTCGAGCCATCCGGCGATGCGCCGCTCCCCGGCGCCGTTGCCCCTCCCGTCACCCCACTCCCGTGGGACGCCCCCGATCTCAACTGGACCTGACGACATGGACCCGATCACATGGAACTGAGGCCCCTCGGCCGCACCGGCCTGAACGTCAGCGTCCTGGGCCTGGGGCTCGTCAAACTCGGCCGCACCGCCGGCCTCAAGCACCCCGGCCAGTGGACCCTCCCCGACGACGCCGCGGCCGCTCATCTGCTCGAAACCGCCCGCGACCTGGGCATCAACCTCCTCGACACCGCCCCGGCCTACGGCGTCAGCGAGCAACGTCTCGGTGACCTCCTCGCCTCCGGCGTCGCCGGCGGGCGCGACGCGTTCATCATCTCCACCAAGGCCGGCGAGGAGTTCGACCCCGACCACGGCTCCCGCTACGACTTCTCCCCCGCGGCGCTGGCTGCCAGCGTCGAGCGCAGCCTCCGCCGTCTCCGCACCGACCGGCTCGACGTCGTGCTCCTCCACTTCGGCCCCGACGACCACGCCACGCTTGCCCGCGGCGAAGCCCTCGAAGCCCTCGCCCGCCTCAAGGCCCAGGGGAAGGTCCGCGCCATCGGTGCAAGCACCAAAACCGTGGACGGCGCGATCGAGGCCATGAACCGAGGCGCCGACGTCGTCATGGTCACCTACAACCCCCGCGACACCGCCGAAGGCCCCGCGATCGACGAAGCCGCCCGCCGCGGCGTCGGCGTCCTGCTCAAGAAAGCCCTCCTCAGCGGCCACCTCGACGCCGTCCCCTCGACTCACGCCGCCGACGCCGACCCCGTCGCCGCCTGCATGCGCTTCGCCCTCAGCGGCGACCGCGGCCGCGCCATCTCCAGCATCATCACCGGCACGATCAACCCCGCCCACCTTGCGCACAACGCCCGCGCAGCGGCCGCGGCCCTCGCAACCGATGGGGACCTTTGCTGAACACGCTCTCAAGGGTCCCAGCGGAGTGAGCCCGAAACAGCGCCCCCCAAAAAGCAAGGCGGCCGACGCCTCGCGCCGGCCGCCCATTCATTTCATTCATCCCTCGGCGCGGTCGCGATTACTTCGCCATCGCCTTGGCGAGCATCGCGTCCTTGTCCGCGTCGATCTCCTTGCCCCACTTGTTGACGCAGCCGGCGCAGCAGAACGCGACGGTCCGGCCCTTGTAGTCCGCCGTCAGCGACAGGTTCACCGGGTTCCCCGAGTACGGGCACTTCTGGTTGACCGCGGAGGCCGACTCGCCGCCCTTCTTCTCGGCGCAGCAGCCGTCCTTCTTCGCCCCATCCTTGCAGCACCCATCCTTCTTGGCGCCGGACTCGCAGCAGCCGGCCTTGTCGCCGCTGCACTCGCCCGTGCAGGCCTCGCCGTTGCCGGTCTTCATGGAGCCGTTGGTGGAGCAGCCGACGAGAGCGGCGGCCATGACAAGCGCGGCGGACAGAGACAGGATCGACTTCATGCTCATTCCCTTCCAGTTGGATGGTGCGTGCTGCGGGTCGTGCCGACCCCCCAAAGACGGGACACATGGGGCGGCGGAGAGACAGGAATATAACCGGAAGCGCCCGGTCTATTCCATGCCCGCCGCAGAACCTATCGGCAAGGGGCCTTGTTCGGGGTCAGCCCGGCCTCCCGCCCTTCCCCCAATCGCGTAAGCGGGCGCGGGTCCC
>CALAFV010000595.1 GCA_937891445.1 uncultured Phycisphaerales bacterium
GGCGGCGTCGCCGGCGGCCGGGGCGGATGCGTCGCCCGCGGCGGCCGGCTGCAACTGGCCAGTCTGCGGCGTCGCACCCTGCGTGGCGCCGCCGGAGGCCGAACTGAGGGGCGCGGCCTGGCGGGTCTGACGCGTGGTGTTCGTGAAGACGGCCCACGCGAAGACCACTCCCAGCGCCAGGAGGATGATCGGGACAACGATGCGGAGAAGTCGCGCCTTGCGCTCGGGCTGAGGGGGCATGGTCGGAAGAGTTCCTCACGAGCGCCCGCGCCCGGTTCGGCTGCGGCCGCGGGACGGGGCGGGCGGCGGTTCGGAGCGGCGGAACGATACCCCGACCGGCGGGCACACAAGGCGCGGAGCCCGCCTGCTCCCCCGATTTTCTTCACCACGCCGAACCCAGCCTTGGGCGGCGCAGCCGGCCGCCGTCAGCGGCCCTCGTACAGACGGTCCCCGAGCCAGTCGCTCAGTTGCGGGATCGACTTGATCTTCTCCGCGGTGACGGCGACGTTGTACTCCACCCGCACGAACTCGACGTGCCCCGGGTGAAGGATCACGTAACTGGCGCGGGGGTCGAGGTCCCGCGGCTGGCCGACCGAACCGACGTTCACGATCGCCTTCTCACCCTCGATGAACTTGTACTGGCCCCCCTCCAGTTCGCTCGGGGGGTAGAAGTCCGGCTCGTCGGTGAAAACCCCGGGGACGTGCGTGTGCCCGACGAGGCACAGCCGCGGCACGCGCCCGAAGATGGTCGTCACCTTGTCGGGAGCGGTGACCACGTCGTCCGGGAAGATGTACTCGTTGATCGGCCGGCGGGGAGACCCGTGGACGGCGAGGATCGGGAACTGCCCATCGGGCTGCTGCTCGACGACCCGGACGCGGAGCCGGTCCAGGAAGTCGTAGCGCTCCTTGCGCTTGGCCTCATCGGGCTCGGCGTCGAACTGCTCGCGGGTCCAGTAGGCGGCAGCCTCGGCTCCCGGGTTGAAGTTGGTCGGCTCGTACAGGACCCCGAAGTCGTGGTTGCCCATCAGGGACCACTCGCATTTGGCGCGGACGAGGTCCACGCACTCCAGGGGGTCGGGGCCGTACCCGACGGTGTCACCGAGGCAGATGATCCGGGAGATCCCGCGGCGCTCGATGTCGGCAAGCACCGTCCGAAGGGCTTCGGCGTTGCCGTGAACGTCGCTGATGACGGCGGTGGGCACGATCGACTCCGGGGTCGCCACGGTCGGGGGTGGGGGACGGGAATGCTAAGGGAAGCCGCACGGAAGGGCAACGGGTGGGGTTGGTCATGAACTTCGGGGATGGAAGGGGCTCCAGCGGGGCCTATCATCGGCCGATTTGAGGTTCTCGGCGCTGGGGGGGCCGGGGGGAGGCCGGGGGGCCGGGTCCGGAAGGGCCCGCACGGCGTGTGTTCCGCCGCCGGGCGTCGCGCCCGACCGACCGTCGACGCCACCGACCCGTCCCGCTGCGATTCGGCTCACCAGACAAAGGACGCACCATGCCCGTCGCCAACGTGACCTACCAGCGCACCCGCGAGATGACGATCGATGAACTTCTTCTGGAAAACCGGATCGTCTTTCTCGTCGGCGAGATCAACCAAGCGTCGGCCGCCCGGGTGATGATGCAGATGCTCTACCTGGAGAACCAGAAGAAGGGCCAGGAGATCAACTTCTACATCAACTCCCCCGGCGGGGCCGTGGACGACACGCTGGCGATCTACGACACCATGCGTTTCCTCTCCTCGCCGGTGGCGACCTACTGCATTGGCCGGGCCTACTCCGGCGCCGCGGTGCTGCTGACCGCCGGGACCAAGGGCAAGCGGTTCATCCTCCCGCACGCCAAGGTCATGATGCACCAGCCCTACGGCGGCATCTACGGGCAGACGGAGGACATCCGCATCCAGGCCGAGCAGATCATCAAGGCCAAGAACGAACTGATCCGCATCCTCGCCAAGCACACCGGCCAGGACATCGAGCAGATCCGCAAGGACTCGGAGCGCGACAAGTACTTCTCGGCCGACGAGGCCAAGGCGTACGGGCTGGTGGACGAGGTCATCCAGGAACCCAAACGCTGACTCCGCGGCGCGGCCGCGTGCTTCCCCACGCTCCCCCTCCCGCCCCATCGACCCAGCGACGATCCCGCGGCCCAGCACGGCCGCCCACAAGACGGAAGGCACACCACATGTCCTACCTGGTTCCGATCGTGATCGAGCAGACCGGCCGCGGTGAGCGGGCGTACGACATCTACTCCCGCCTGCTCAAGGACCGGATCGTCTTTCTCGGCGGCCCCGTGACGGACGAGTCCGCGAACCTGATCATCGCCCAGATGCTCTTCCTCGCGAACGAGGACCCCAAGAGCGACATCCACCTCTACATCAACTCCCCGGGCGGGAGCGTCTCCGCGGGGCTGGGGATCCTGGACACGATGCAGTTCGTCGAGTGCGACGTGGCGACGTACATCATCGGGCAGGCCGCGTCGATGGGCTCGGTGCTGGCGTGCGCCGGCACCAAGGGCAAGCGGTACACGCTCCCCAACGCCCGCAACCTCATGCACCAGCCGCTGATCGGCGGCGTCCTCGAAGGGCAGGCCACCGACCTGGAGATCGAGGCGCGCGAGATGCTCCGCATCCGCGACCGCATTTACAAGATCTACTCGGAGGCGACCGGCCAGCCCGTCGACAAGGTCGCGGCCGACTGCGACCGGAACAAGTGGCTCGACGAGCAGGAGATGCTCGAGTACGGGCTGGTGGACAAGATCCTGCGCCAGATGCCGCGGCGCCAGCACGAGGAAGGGGAGGAGAAGTAAAAGCCCCTCTCTTCCGGCCGCCTGCCCCCTCGGGGAAGTCACACGTCCGCGATGCGCAAGCCGCTGGCGTACGCCTCCAGCGCGGCGCGGTGCCATGGGCTGAGGTCCACCGACGCCAGTTCCGTCCGGTGCGCCCACACCGCCGCGTAGCCGGGCTCGGTGCGGATCACACCCTCGTCCGGCGGCGCTTCGGCCCGGTAGAACCACGCCAGCACGCGCCCCTCGCGGCGGAGCACCAGCACGTGCTCGATCCGCTCCGGGCACCATCCCAGTTCCTCGCACAGTTCGCGCCGGATGCACGCCTCGGGGCTCTCCCCCGGCTCGCGCGTGCCGCCGAAGCAGGTGATGCGCCCCGCGGCCCGGGCCGCGGTCGGCGGGCGCAGTTCGAGCAGCAGGCGGCCGTCCGCGGTCTCGAGGATGGCGCAGCAGTAGCGGGGAAGGTCGTCTATCTCTGTCTCACGTTCGTCCGGCATCGGCATCGGAGCGTACGTTGACAACCAACGGTGCGGACGCGCCCGTCCGTCGGGCGCCGCCCCGTGATAACCGAAGCGAGCGAGGCCGCTCCGCCCTCACATCGACAGCGGGAACCTCTTGCACATCCCCCGCACCTCTTCGCGGACCGCGGCGCAGACGGCCGGATCGCCGCCGCTCGACAGCACGCGGTCGATCCACGCGGCGACCTGCTTGACCTCCTCCTGCTTCAGCCCGCGAGTCGTGATCGCGGGGGTGCCCAGGCGCAGGCCGCTGGTGACCCGCGGCGGGCGCGGGTCGTCGGGGATGCCGTTCTTGTTGCAGATAATCCCCGCGGCCTCCAGCCACTTCTCGGCGTCGGCGCCCGTGAGCGCATCGCTCTTAGCCCGCAGGTCCACGAGCATGAGGTGGTTGTCGGTGCCGCCGGAGGTGATGCGGAAGCCTCGCTCCATCAGCGCCGCGGCGAGAGCCTTGGCGTTGGCCACCACCTGCTGCTGGTAGGTCTTGAACTCCGGCCGCAGCGCCTCGCCGAACGCCACGGCCTTGGCCGCGATGATGTGCATCAGCGGGCCGCCCTGCACGCCGGGGAAGAGAGCCTTGTCGATCTTCTTCGCCATCTCCTCGTCGTCGGTGAGGATCAGCCCGCCGCGGGGGCCGCGGAGGGTCTTGTGCGTCGTCGTCGTGACGACGTGGGCGTGCGGGAAGGGGCTGGGGTGCACGCCCGCCGCCACCAGGCCGGCGATGTGCGCGATGTCGGCCATGAGCAGCGCGCCGCACTCATCCGCGATCTTGCGGAACTGCGCGAAGTCGATCGTGCGCGGGTAGGCCGAATACCCGCAGAGAATCGCCTTGGGCTTGGCTTCGAGGCAGACCTTGCGGACCGCGTCGTAGTCGATCCGCTCGTACTCGGCGTGGTTCTTGTCGTAGTGGAGCGGGTAGTGCACCGGCTTGAAAAACACGCCGGAGAAGTTGATCTTCATCCCGTGCGACAGGTGCCCGCCGTCCTTGAGCACCAGCGACGCGAACGTGTCCCCCGGCTGCATCATCGCCATGAACGCCGCGGTGTTCGCCTGAGCCCCCGAGTGCGGCTGCACGTTGGCGTAGCGGCAGCCGAAGAGTTGCTTGGCCCGCTCGCGGGCGATGGTCTCGATCCGGTCGTGGTACTCGCA
>CALAFV010000596.1 GCA_937891445.1 uncultured Phycisphaerales bacterium
AGCGTCCCCACCACCTCCTCGAACCCCAGCCCCGACGTGTCGATCCGCTCCGCCCCTTGCGGGCACACCAGCGGCCCGTCCGCCCGCGTCGAGTCCGACCGGTCCCGCTCCATGATCTCCCGCACCAGCACCGACTCCTCCGCCTCCCGCCCCCCGCGACGCAACTGCGCCGCCCGCCGCGCCGCCCGGATCTCCGGCGACGCATCGAGGTAGAACTTGAGGTCCGCGTTCGGGAACACCACCGACCCCTGGTCCCGCCCCTCGCTCACCAGCCTCGGGTGCTCCGCCGCGATCCGCCGCTGCCGCTCCACCATCAGCCGCCGAAGTTCCGGGATCCCCGCGATCGGCGACACCACCGCCGTCACGTCCGCATCCCGGATCCGCCGCATCACCGACTGCCCGTCGGCCAGCAGCGTCGGTGGGTCCGTCGTCCAGTCGAACCGCAGGTCCGCCTTGACCACCGCCTCCACCAACTCCCGCGGCTGGTCGATCGGGATGTTCCGGTCCAGCGCGATCGCCGCCGCCGCCCGGTACATCGCCCCCGTGTCCAGGAAGTCCAGCCCCAGCCGCCGCGCCAGTTCGCGCGCGACCGACGACTTGCCCGTCCCCGCCGGCCCGTCGATGGTGATGATCACCCCGCACCCCGCCGTGTTCCCCCCGTCCCCGCTCGCGCCCGCCGCCGCACTCATTCCTTCCCGCCCTCCATGCCCGCGGCGGTCTTCAGGATGTCCCGCGTCTTCTCGATCCCCTCGATCGGATCCCCCTTGCCCCGGTAGTCGATCGCCAGCGTCCCCGAGTACCCCACCGACGCCACGACCTTCGCGTACTCCACCAGGTCGTACCCCTCGTGCACCGGCGCCCCCGACTTGTCCTCCACGAACCCGACGGACGACGCCGTCACGCCCGAAGCGTACGGAGTCAGCCGGCGAAGGAAGTACGCCGGGTCATCGGTCTTCGACGCCGCCTGAAAGTCCGGCAGCGTCCCGATCCGGAAGCCCCCGACCTTCTTGATCAGGTCCGTCAGCCGGTCCGGCTTCGCCGTCAGCCCCGGGTGCGACATCAGGAGCAGGTTGACCTCCAGCCGGTCCGCGGCCTGCAGCGCCTGCCGCAGCCGGTCCGCCGCGGCCACCAGCGCATCCTCCGTGTCCGGCCCCGCCACCGCGACCGCCGCCGCGTTGCACCCCAGCCGGTGCGCCGCCTTGGCCACGCGGACCAGCCGCTGCACCGCGGCCTCCGCCCGCTCCTCATCCTCGTCCGCCAGCGGCTGCGGCTCCGACTCGATCAGCACCAGGCACGGGCAACTGGCCTTGTCCGCGGCCTCGCGCAGCCGGTCCAGGCGCTCGTAGTCCGCCCCGACGAGCATGGAGGTCGCGACGTTGAGCCCGAACAGGTCCAGCCGCTCCCGGGCGAAGCGCGGCAGGTCGGTGAGTTGCAACGGCTTGGCGCCGCCGGGCTGCGGCTGGCGCATCAGGGGAACCAGCGATGTTGCGGCAAGTGTGAGAAGCATCGGCTGGCGGCACTGTAACCACGCCGGGTGGCCCTGCCAAATCGATCCCGTCCCGGCCCAGGCGCGCCCCCGCCGACCGCCGCCATGAGGCTAGCATCCTTCCCCCCGGGCCACCCGCTCGGCCCGGGGCCAGAGCACAAGGCGACACACCCCATGACCACCCCCACCGACCGCTCCTACAGCGAGAGCCACGAGTGGCACAAGCTCGAAGGCGACACGATCACGCTCGGCCTGACCCGCTACGCGGTCGATCAGCTCACGGACGTCACCTACGTTGAGATGAAGCCCCCGGGCACCAAGGTCGCCGCCGGCGACGCCGTGGGCGAGGTCGAATCCGTGAAGACCACCAGCGACGTCTACTGCGCCGTCCCCGGCGAGATCACCGAGGTCAACGCGAAACTGTCCGAGGATCCGTCGCTGCTCAACAGCGATCCGTACGGGGCCGGCTGGCTGATCAAGGTCCGGGTGACCGACCCATCGGCGATGTCCAAACTGATGGACGCCCAGACCTACGCCAAGCAGTACGGCTGACCCGAACCCTTCTTTGTCCCAAGCCCGATGCTCGAAACCCTGCTCACGGAACCGCCGGCCCCTCCCGTGGGCAACCCGGCCCCCGGTGGGCAGGTAGGCATCGGCCGGAGTACCGTGTGAGCCTCATCGCAGGGCCCGAACCGACCGCCACCAGCCGCGCCGGCGCCGGGCCCAGGAGCCCGAGCGGCATGATCAAGTGCACCGATGTGCACAAGACCTACCGCACCGACACACGGAGCGTCGAAGCCCTCCGCGGAGTCGATCTGTGCGTGGAGGGGCCCGGGTTCTACGGCATCATGGGCGCTTCGGGCAGCGGCAAGAGCACCCTTCTGCACCTGCTTGGGGCCCTCGACAAGCCCGACCGCGGCGAGGTCGTGATCGACGGCAAGTCCCTCTCCGGCCTCTCGGAGCGTGAACTGACCGTCTTCCGCCAGCGGCACATCGGCATCGTCTTCCAGCAGTTCAACCTGATCCCGACCCTCACGGCGCTGGAGAACGTCACGCTCCCCGGCCTGCTCGCGGGCGAGTCGGAGGGGATGCTGCGGGCCCGCGCCGAGGAGTTGCTGGACAGGCTCGGCGTCCTGAAGCGGGCCTCGCACCGGCCCGATGCGCTCAGCGGCGGCGAGCAGCAGCGCGTGGCGATCGCCAGGGCGCTGCTCTTTGAGCCGCCGGTGCTGCTGGCGGACGAGCCGACGGGGAACCTGGACTCGGCCAGCAGCGAGCGACTGTGGACGCTGCTGGGGGAACTGGCCGCCAGCCACGAGATGACCGTGCTCATGGTCACCCACGAGCCGGCAGCGGCGGCGCACTGCCAGAAGGTGTTCGTGCTGCGGGACGGGCGCGTGACCGGGCACATTGCGACGGAGGGCCTGGATGCGGCCGGCGTGGCGTCTCAGTATCAGGAACTTATCCGAGCGGCGTAGCCGCACGGCGCTGCTGGTCGCCACCGTCGCCCTCTCGGCGGCGCTGATCGCGGCGGTCACCTGCGCCATGGCCTCGGCGCACAAGGCGATCCGCCGTCGCATCGACGCCACCGTCGGCGCCGCGGACCTGCGCATCGCGCACGTCGGGAAGCGGCCGTTCGATCAGCAGATCCTGCACGTCGCCGAGTCGTGGCCGGAGGTCGCCCTCGCCGTCGGGCGCGGCCAGGACGCGATCCCGCTCCGCAACCCGCGCACCGGCCAGGAGGTCCCGACGATCGGCTACGGGCTGATGCTCGACCGCGAGTTCAAACTCCGGCCGCACAGCCTGCGCGAGGGGCGGACGATCGAGCGAGAGGGGGAGATCGCCCTGGACCCGCACAGCGCTTCGCAACTGGAGGCGCAGATTGGCGACCGGCTGGAGGTCGTGCGCTTCGGCACGCCGGTGACGCTCGAAGTTGTGGGGATTGTGGACCAGGCGGCCGTCGGCGGGATCGCCCGGGCCGAGTCGTTCGTCACGCTCGAGCAACTGGCCGAGATCCAGGACGTCCGCGGCAAACTGCGCGAGGTGGACATCGTCCTCAAGCCCGGCGCCGACCCGCAGGCCGTCGCCGAGGCCCACGCCGCGGAGATGCCCCGGGGCCTGGTCCTCAGCCCGACGGCCAAGATCACCTCGGGGCTGGACAAGAACCTCCAGGGAAGCCAGATCGGGATGGTGATCGCGGCGACGCTGTCGTTCCTCGCCGCGGCGTTCATCATCATGACCGGGCTGACGACCGACATGACCGAGCGTCAGCGCGAACTGGCGATCCTGCGGTGCATCGGGGGGACGCGGGCGCAACTGGCCGAGGCGCAGGTCGTCGCGGGGGGCGTAGTTGGGATCCTGGGCGCGATGGTCGGCGTGCCGCTGGGCGTTGGGGGGGCGTGGGTGCTTGTGTCGCTGCTGCGGGACCAGTTACCGGCGGGGTTCGCGGTGTCGTGGCTGGGGGTGGCTCTGGCGGTGGGGGGCGCGGTGCTGTCGGGGATCATCGGTGCGAGTTGGCCCGCGGTGCGGGCGATGCGCACCAGCCCGCTGGAGGCGATGCGCGTGCGGGCGAGGCATCCGCGGCCGAGGGGGATCGTGCTGTGCCTAGTCTTCGGTCTTCTGGGCGCGGCGATCCACATCGCGATCATCTCGCTGCTGCGTGATCGCACGCTTGTGTTCTGGGGCGACATCGTCGTCGGCGTGCCGTCGATGTTCGCGGGGTACTTCCTGCTGGCGGTGCCGGCGACGCTCGCGGTCGTGGCGCTGGTGGGGCCGCTGATCGGCCGGGCGCTGCGCCTGCCGGGGAACCTGCTGGGGCGGACGGTGCTGGCGACGCCGTACCGCCACGGCTTCACCGCCGCGGCGATGATGGTGGGCCTGGCGCTGCTGATCGCGATCTGGACCAACGGGCGAAGCGTGCTGCGCGACTGGCTGCAATCGCTGACGTTCCCGGATGCGTTCGTCTACGGCCGCTCGATGAGCGAGCAGACGCAGGAGCGGATCGAGCAGATCCCGGGGGTGCGCGGCACGGTGGCGATCACGCTCCAGTCGCTGGCGCCGGAGAACGTCTTCGGGATCCCGGGCCTCAGCCGCTACCAGACGACGTTCATCGCCTTCGAGCCCGAGCCGTTCTTCAGGATGACGACGCTCAAGTGGGAGGAGGGGGACCCGAAGACGGCGCTGGAGAAACTCCAGCGCGGCGGGGCGGTGCTGGTGGCCAAGGAGTTCAAACTGACCCGCGGGATGGGCGTGGGGGACACGATCGACCTGGAGTACCAGGGGCAGAACTACCAGTTCGAGATCGTGGGTGTGGTCAACTCGCCGGGGCTGGACATCGTCAACAAGTTCTTCGACATCGGCGAGGAGTACCTCCAGCAGGCGGTCAGCGCGGTCTTCGGGAGCCGGCGCGACCTGATCGAGAAGTTCGGCAACGACGCGGTCAACCTGATCCAGATCGACATCGACCCCGCGGCGGACGACGAGGCGGTCGTGAAGGCCGCGCGGCGGATCCCCGGCGTCATCACCGCCGGGAGCGGGCGGGAGATCAAGGGGGAGATCACGACGTTCCTGGGTGCGACGCTGCTGATCTTCTCTGTTGTGGCGGTGGGGGCGATGCTGGTGGCGTGCTTCGGCGTGGCGAACCTGATCGTCGCGGGGATCCAGCAGCGGCAGTTCGAGTTCGGCGTGCTGCGGGCGATCGGGGCGCAGCGCGAGACGGTGGCGCGGCTGGTGCTCGGCGAGGCGATCATCATCGCCATCGTCGCGTGCCTGCTGGGCACGATCATGGGGGTCCAGGGGAGTTGGGCGGGGCAGCGGCAGTACCAGAACCTGCTGGGGCTCGACCTGACGCTGAAACTGCCGTGGGGCGCGATCGCGGCCGGCTGGGTGATCCTGGCGGCGATCACGCTGGCGGCGGCGTGGCCGGCGATCTGGCGGCTGGCGCAGCGCGAGCCGCGGGAGTTGCTGGGGGCGATGAAGGGGTGAGCCGGCAGTTGCGAGCAGGTGAGCAGGTTTGAATTGGAGATCCGTGTCCTGCTCCGAAACGGGCTGCTCGTCAGCCCCCTTTCGTGATCTCCTCGTACAACTCGTCGTCGATGCCGAGGAACTCGCGCATGTGCTGGTCGTAGACCTCCTCGTCCTGCTCGCGGGAAAGGTCGAGGCGGAGTTCGTTGATCACCTTGGTGCCCTGGCGGATCCAGGCGTCCCAGGTCTCCTGCGAGATGTTCGCGGCGATCCATTCGCCCAGGCGGCCCTTGAAGGGGGGACGGCTCATCTTCGTGCCGGGGCGGCCGGTGCGGCGGTCAATGAATCCGCCCTCGCCGGCGGGCGCCGCTGGGGCGCTGCCGCCACCGAGGAGGCTGACGTCCCGATTGGCGGCGGGGCGGGCGGGCGCGACCTCGGGGACGGGGCGGCCCAGGGCCTTGAGCATTTCGGCCAGGCCGTTCTTGGGCATCAGGTCGCCGCGCTCGGAGGCGATCGTGTAGCCGCGGAGGGCGACCTCGGCGGCGCGGTCCTTCTGGCCGGCCTTGAGCAGGGCTTCGGCCGCGAGTTGGTACGCGCGGCTCATGCTGGGGGCGAGTTCGGTGCAGCGCAGGAAGGCCTGGGCCGCGTCGGCGTGGCGGCCGGCGGTCATGTAAGCGTTGCCGAGCGAGAAGTGGGCCATCTCGTTCTCGGGGTCGGCCTGGGCCATGTTCTCGAACTGGGCGATGCGGGCGGCGATGTCCATGGGGGAGGATAGGAAACGGGAAACAGGAGGGCAGGGATCAGGAGGGGAGTTGGCCGCCGGGGTTGTCGAGGTCCCATGTGGGCAGGAGGGGATCGAGGAAGGCCAGGTCGCGGCGGTTACGGGATGCCGTAAAGGCAGTGGATGACTTCGGCGAGGGCATCCAGGCGCGGAAGGACGGAGCGAGCGCGGGCCAGCGCGGTGACGGCGGCGTCAAAGTCGGGCTGGCGGCGGGTCATACGGCACAGGATACAAACTTGTGTGCGGATCGGTGCTGAGCGGTGAGCCGCCGCGTTGCTCCCGTCCGTTTCTCTCGGGGGCATCGGGCGCCGCCTACGGGCTGAAAGCCCGTGCCACGGGACATACTCTTCCGCCCGGTGCCTCCCTCCCAGCCGACCGACGATCCGATCCTCGTCACGAATCTCGCCGGCCTGAGCCTGCGCAACCCGGTCATGCTCGCGGCCGGGACGCATGGGACGCTCGATGAGTTCGGGGATGTGTGCCCGCTCGACACGGTCGGGGCGGTTGTGACCAAGAGCCTGACGCCCGAGCCGCGGGAGGGGAACCCGACGTGGCGGATCCTCGATGTCCGCGGCGGGGCGGGGATGCTCAACGCGATCGGGCTGGCCAACCCGGGGGTGGACCGCTTCTGCGAGCACCTGGCGGAGCGGGCGGCGGGGATGCCGACGGTGGTGGTCGGCTCGGCGGCGGGGTTCAGCATCGAGGACTACGTGCGGGTGGTGGGGACGCTGGACGCGTGGGGGGACCGCGGGATCCCGGCGATCGAGTTGAACGTGTCGTGCCCGAACGTGCGGACGGGGACGGAGTTCGGGCACTCGCCGGGGCTGATCCGCGAGTTGATGACGGCCGTGCGGCCGGCGGCGACGCGGACGAAGTTGTTCGTGAAACTCTCGCCGGTGACGCCGGACCTGGTCGGCGTGGCGCGGGCGGCAATCGAGGCGGGGGCGGATGCGTTGACCCTGTGCAACACGATGCCGGCGATGGCGATCGACGTGCGCACGCGCCGGCCGCGGCTGGCGAACGTGACCGGCGGGCTCTCCGGGCCGGGGGTGCACCCCGTGGCGGTGCGGCTGGTGCACGAGGTGTACCGCGGGGTGGCGAAGGACGCGGGGGTGCCGATCATCGGGGTGGGGGGGGTGATGGGATGGGAGGACGCCGCGGAGTTCATCCTCGCGGGGGCGACGGCGGTGCAGATGGGGACGGCGCTGCTGGCGGACCCGCGCTCGCCGCGGCGGGGGGGGGCGGGG
>CALAFV010000597.1 GCA_937891445.1 uncultured Phycisphaerales bacterium
TGGTGGGATGGGACGCCGGCGGCCGCGGCGCGTCGGGCCGCGGCGCGAGGGCCGATGGTCCAGACGGTGTGGTCGAAGCCGGGGATGCGCAGTGCGGCGGCGCAGGCGAGGAGGGGGCCTTCGCCTGCGGCGGGGTCGATGAGATGGAGAATCCGAAGGCTCACGCGCGGAGATTAGGCCGCGTGAGCGGCGGAGGTCAGCGGCCGATGCGCTCGCTGCCGACGTGACGCTGGTGGGCGTAGAAGACCTTGGCGATGGCGTCGCCGAGGCGGGCGGCCAGATCGCGCTGGGCGGCGCCGACGTCGCCGGGGCCGGTGGGGACGGTCCCCTGGCGCTCGTCGAGTTGGACGACGACGGTGTGCCAGCCGGGGTCCTCGGTGGGCCAGAGGCGCTTGCGGGACTCGGTGTCCACGACTTTCAAACGGGCGACGGCGCGCGGGGCGAAGGTCGTGCGGTCCACGGAGAGGGTGAACTCGTCGATCGTCGCGTAGATGACGGTCTGGGCGCCGACGGCGGCGCCGACGTCGGCGATGCCCATGGGTTGGCCGAATCGCTCGCGGGCGACGACGGCGCTGACGCCCTCGGAACTGATGATCTCCCTGACCAGACGCTGATCGGCCAAGGCCTTTTCGGCGGTGCGGCCGATGAGGACGCGGGCGGTGATCTCCGGGACGCGGCTGGCGCGGTCGTCCACGAAGACGACGACGGAGCGGTCCTTGTCGAGTTGGTAGAGGGCGGGGACCTTTTCTTCACCGGCGACGAGGAAGCCCACGGGGCCGACGATGTTGCAGGCGCCCAGCGCGGCGGCGGCGAGGGCGGCCGCGGCTGTGCACAGAATCGTGGTGGTGCGGCGCGGGTGGGGCATCGGTGCTCAGTACTTGATGGCGTTGGGTTCCTGGTGGTCGTAGAAGAGCCAGGAGGCGCGGTCCACGAAGCGCTTGCAGAGGGCCAGGCGGATGCCGGAGGCGGGGATCTGCATGGGGCCGTAGCCGTCCTGGTCGGGGAAGCGGACGGTGATGGGCTCCTGCAGGACGGGGATGTCGCCCGAGGGGCCGTCGGTCTCGACGACGCGGACGATGCCGGAGGCGACGCCGGCCCAGGTGTACTGGTTGCCGGGGTCGCTGAGGCGGAACTCGGTGAGTTCGACGACGATGAGGCGCTCGACGCCCATCTCCTCGGCGAGTTCGCGCCAGGACATGACGACCCAGCGGGGGTTGTTGTACTGGTACTGGAGGACGCGGTCGCCGGGGACATAGCCGGCGGCGCCGACGGCGTTGGCGGGATCGGCCAGGCGGCGGGCGATGGTGATGGTCAGGTCGCCGACGACCTCGGGGAAGTCGGCCTGGATGATGCGGTCGGCATGGACCACAACAGCGAAGTTCTTCCCGGCCAGGCCGCGGTACTTGGCCTCCACGTCGCGCGAGCCGGTGCGCTCGTAGGAGGAGAGCATGCCGCCGACGAGTTGGCCCGCCGCGCACCCGCCGACGATGGCGGCCGCGCCGGCGAGGATGGCGGCGGCGGCGAGCGTCGGGAAGGGGGAACGGGGCCGTGGGGGGGCCATGGGCGCTTTCGGGCTGAAGGTTGCGGAGTGGGGGGGCCGGCTACTGCACCGGCCAAGTGGCGATCTTATACGCCCAGCCGGCTCCCCAGGCTCCCGCCGCGAGCCACAAGGGGCGAGGTTGGAGGAGCCTGCCGGCCAGGTAACCCGCCCGGGAGCCGAAGATGGCGACGTGGAGGCTGATCCAGAAGGCGGCGGCGGTGCCCAGGGCAAGGACGGCGCCGAAGGGGTGGGCGGCGAAGGAGCCGGCGAGGTCGCCGTCGGCGGCGAGGGCGAAGGCGGTGGTCATGCCGCAGGTGGGGCACGGGCGGCCGGTGGCGACGAGCCAGCCGCAGGGGGGGAGGCCGAGTTGCTCGTGGGTGCCGTGGCCCTCCGGGGCGGGGGTGAGCCAGGCGGCGACGGCGAGGAGGGCGAGGCAGGCGGCGGCGACGATGGCCGCGCCCACGCGGTGGG
>CALAFV010000598.1 GCA_937891445.1 uncultured Phycisphaerales bacterium
TCGGCCCCCGCGTCCCGGGTGGGGTCGAAGGCCGCGTCGGCCGGATCGGTGTTGTTGTGCATGGTCATGGTCGGGTTCCGTGTCGCCGGGTTCACTTGTCGGTGTCGCGCTGGTAGTACACGCTCAGCACGCACTTGGCCCTCATCTCGCCGTCAACGTCCTTGGACCGCTGAATCTCCATGTTGCTGATGCGCGTGATGCGCGGGAGCTGCTCGAGCGCCAGAAGGAAGGTGTAGAAACCGTCGAAGTCGCCGGTGATCTCGACGTCGAGCGGCTGCTCCATCGCCAGGCCGGCGGCGATGGGCTTCTCGCCCTTCTTGAAGACGGGGACCTTCAGCCCCGTCTCGGCCGCCAGGACGGCGACCTGCCGGAGGATGCTGTCCATCTCCTTGGACGGGGGGAGCCGGGCCTCGATCGCCGTGATCGACTCCTTGATCTGCTCGTTGGAGCGTGCGAGGTCTTCGCTGCGGGCGGTCGCCTGGCGGAGCTTCTCGAGCATCGCCTGCTTGTGCTCGATCTCCTTGCGGGCCCGGGCGATCTCCTCGTTCTGCGGCTTGAAGACGAGGAAGTAGCTCGAGATCGGCACGGCCAGCAGCACGCCGAAGAAGAACGCCTGGCGCAGCATCGGGCTGGAGATCATGTTCATGGCCGGTTACTCCTGCTTCGGCGTGGCGTCGGCGGTGGCGCCGCCCGCGGACTGGGGCGCCTCGACGAGGGTGGGAACGTTGGGGACCGCGAGGGGGCCCTGCGCCTGCTCGAACTCGGGCTCCGGCTCCGGCTCGGACCTGACATTGCCCGTCGTGATGCCCAGGCGCTTGGTCCAGGCCGGGGCCCGGACCGCGCCGAAGGCGCCGTCGCGCGGGATCTTCAGCGGCTGGATGTTGCGGGCGTCGGCCGTGGGCCGCAGCACCGCCTCGAAGCGGAACTTGCGCCGCGCGATCTCGTCGATGATGACTTCCGCGGAGCTGACCAGTTCCACCTGGTCCAGCAGCGGGCACTGCTTCAGCGCCGAGTGGTAGTCGGCGACGAACCCGTCGTCGGCCGCCAGCCCGACGATCGTGATGTTGAAGTCGTACCTGGGCGGGACGGGCTTGGCGGGCTCTTCCTTGGCGGCGCCCTTGCCCTTGGTGCCCTTGCCCGAGCCCGCGAGCGAGCGGGGCTTGGGCTTCGCGTCGGTCGCGGCGACCCTCGGGGCCTCCTTGACGCGCGTGCCCTTGAGCGTCAGGTCGGTGAGCGTGAGCTGCTCGGGCATGCGGTTGATCAACTCCGCCAGCAGGATCGAGCGCGGCACACGCTCCAGCAGCGCCGCGGTGATCTCCGCCTTCTCGAGCATCTCGGCCTTCTGGGCCTCCAGGGCCTTGAGCTGCTCGATCTTCTTGGCCTCCAGCGCGTACTCGGCATTGATCTCGCGCTGCCGCGTCTTGACGCTCGTCCACTGCCGGTTGGTCACGAAGAACGCGGCCGTCACGCCGAACATCACGATGCAGAACAGCGACAGGGCGATGAAGTTGCTCCGTCGCTCCTGCTTCTGGCGGAGGTAGTCCTCTGGCAGGAAGCTGGAGCCCACGGGGTCGCCCCTCAGGCCCGGCGAGTAGTTCGGCTTCAGCGGGTTCATCCTGACGCTCCTGCGCTCCTGCACGCCTCGTGCGGCGCGGCCGCGCCGCGCCGGGGCCGCTGGGGGTGGTTCACAGATCCGTCGGCGACAGGGACAGGCCCAGCGCCACAGTCCATCCGGGCTGCGGGCCGATCAGGTCCGTCCCGATCAGTGTCTCGCCGCCGCTCTTGGTCACGCGGGCCATGGGATCGGCGAGTTGGGCCGGCATACGGATCGCCCGCGCCACCGCCTGGCACAGCCCCTTGTGCCGCGACTCGCCACCGACGAACACGACGCGGGCCGGGCGCTTGCCCGGGAACAGCCCGTCGTGATAGCGGATGCACATCGCCACCTCGTCGGTGAGCGTTTCGATCTGGCCCTGAAGGTTCACGCCGCGCTCCCGCGCCGCGGCCCGCTCGGCCATCACGGCCGCGGCCATCTCGCGCGAGCCCGAGACTTCCGCCGTGTACGACGCCCTCGCGGGGTTGAGCATCCCCGCCTCGGCGACCTCCGGGCTGACGTTCTCGCCGGTGAGGCTCTTGGCCGACAGCCGCCGCGCCCGCGCATCGGCCGGCGAGCACTTGCACTGACGCGCCAGCGCCTGGTCCAGGTGCCGGCCGCCGAGGTGAATCGTCTTCGCGAAGACCAGTTTCGTGCCGTGGGCGATCAGCGCCTTGGTCGAGCCCGCGCCGATGTCGAGGTACAGCGTCGGCGTGGGATCCTCCGCGCGGCCGAGGTGCTCGAACGCGCGGAGCACCGCCGCATACTCGGGGTGGATGCCCACCGGCTCCATCCTCGCGCCGTCCAGCGCCCCCATCAGCCGCGACACCAGGTCGCGGGCGGCCGCCATGCAGATCACCTCGTTCTTGCCCTGCGGCCCGCCGTTGGGGCCGAGGTCCACCTCGACGTGCCGGTACAGCAGGGCGTCGGGATGGCACCCGACCTGCTGCGGCACCGCGGCCCGGACCAACTGCGCCACGGGCGTCGCGTCGCCGCGGTTGAACTGCATGTGCTTGCAGAACGTCTGCACCGCCGGGATCGCGCACACCGCCCGCTTGCCCTTGAGCCCCAACTGCTTGCTGAGTTTGGCCAGTTCGGTCGCCTGGAAGACCAATCGCTTGGCGTGATCGCCGGCGATGTCGTCAGGAGTGACGACCTCCGCCGCGAACTCGAGCTTGGGCGTGTCCTCGGACTCGCCGGGCGACAGGTGCAGGACCTTCATGGCGCCAACGCCGAAGTCCACCGCCACGGGATAGCCGTGATGCACCATGTTGCGAAGGCGTCCGAGCGGCGAGAAAAGCATGTCGGCCTCGTCCCGTCTTGTGGTTCCCGTATCCGGTCAGCGTCCCATCGAGCATCGGTCCCCCGCTGCCGCGTGCTTAGAGCCCCTACGTCCCCCCGCCGTCACCTCCTGCCCCCCGGCCGCGCATCCGGCGCAGTCCGAACGGTCGTGGAAGTCCGAGAACCACGAAAAGACCGAGGCCGCCGGCGGCGGGCTCACACTCATCGCATGTCCGCGCTGCCGCGTGAGAGCCCCCCCTCCTACGCCGGGCTAGCCCAAGGCGCGCCGACCGAGGCCGATAGCGGTTCGCTCGCATCGACCTCGATCCCCGGATTCGTGCTTGACTTGGGCGAGATCCGGGCCGCCTGCGCCGCTGCCCCTCGCTAAGACGATTTACCGGACCAACTGCCCCAACCTCGCCGCGAATCTTTCGACGCCGCGAAGGGCGGTGGGCAGGTCCCACACCTGGCGTGAGCGCTCGCCGGTCGTGTTGCTGATCACGCGCACCTCCCCCGCCGCCACGCCGAGCCTCGCCCCGACCAGCGCGACCGCCGCCCCCTCCATCGCCTCCGCGACCGCGCCCGTGCGCTCGCACACCCGAGCCGCGAGGACGTCGGTCCCGGAACACGTCGACACCGTTGCAACCCCCCCCACCTTCGCCGCGCCGTCCACCTCGCGGAGTCTCTCGACCAGCCACCCGGGCACAACCACCCGCGCCCCCTCGACCGGCGCCGGCCCCAAAGGGAACCCCATCGCGGCACAGTCCCGCCACCCCGCCGGCCCCTCGCCCGACTCCAGCCCCTCGTCCGCGAAGATGCACGCATCGGCGACCACGGCCGTGCCGATGGGCAGTCCCCCCTCCATCCCCTCTCCACTCCCCCCTGATCCCGGGAGGGCGCCGGCGACGCCGATCGAGACAACCGCCGCGTGCCGCGCAGGGTCGAGGCACCGGGCCACCGCACCCGCGGCGTTGGACTTGCTGATCCCCGTCACGACCAGGTCGATTCCCGCCGTGACTGGGTGCAGCCGCCACGGCGCTTCCGCCAGCGTGGGGTCGCCTCCCAGTCCGCGCAGGACCGCCCGGGCCTCCGCAGGAGCGGCGACGGCCAGCAGAAGTCGTCCGTTGCGAATCTCGGGCGGCACCGCGCTCCCTCAGCCCGCTCCGCCGCACCCGCGGTTAGCATACGACCATCTCGCCGGCCCACCGGCTCCCGCCAGCCAGCCCTGCACTGGCGCTGGAACCTTCGAAGGGCCGATCGGTTCAACCAACGGCAGGATCCCGGAACCGGGAGACCGTCGCTTCCGCGCCTGTCCGGAATATCCAGTACCCGACCCGGCATCACCCCGGGAGCACCGCCATGACAACGACCGCCCCTACCTCTCATCCCTTCCGACCCACCGCCCCCCAGCATGGTCGCGACCCGCGGCCCGCCGCGTGGCGGCGGGGCGGGCTGCTCGCCAGGACGGCGCTCGCCGTGGTCGCCCTCGCCATCGCCGGGGGCGTCACGGTCGCGATGATGGGCGGCCGGGACGATGCGGACGCCCACGGCGAGGGCGGGGGGACGCTGGAGCAGTACATCGTCGCCAAGACCTCCTTCGACATCACAACCACCGCCAACGGCGAACTGGAAGCCAAGAACCAGATCGAGATCCGCAACCAGCTCGAGCAGCAGGCGACCATCACCTACATCATCGACGAAGGCAAGATCGTGCGGAAGGGAGAGCTGCTTATCAAGCTCAACGACGACGCGATCAAGACCAACATCAACGAAGAACTCCTCCAGGTCGAGACCGCGAAGGCGATGCTGACGCAGGCCGAGGAGGCGTACAACATCCAGGTCTCGGAGAACGAGTCGAACCTGCGCAAAGCCCAGTTGAAGGTGGAACTGGCGAAACTGGCGCTGGAGCAGTGGGAGAAGGGGGAAGTCAAGAGCAAAAGGCAGGAACTCGAACTTGCTCGCGAGAAGGCGAAGCGGGAGTATGAGCGGCTGAAGGAGAAGTACGAGCAGTCCAAGCAACTTCAGGACCGCGGATTCCTGTCCAAAGACGAACTGCAGCGCGACGAACTGGCGTTCGTCGAGGCCGAGGCGATGGTCGCGAGAACCACGCTCGATTGCGAGGTCTACGAGCAGTACCAGTACCCCACCGAGCAGAAGCAGAAGACCTCGGACCTCGAAGAAGCCGAGGCGGAACTCGCCCGGGTCGTGAGCAAGAACGAGTCGGACCTGGCGACCAAAAAGGCGGAACTTGAGAACCGCCGGCGGCAACTGGCCATCCGTGAAGAGAAACTCGCCAAACTCGAGGCCCAACTCGCGGCGTGCACGATGGTCGCCCCCGCCGACGGCCTGGTCGTCTACTCCACGTCGATGGAGCGCGGCTGGGGGTGGGGCGGCGAGGGCCCGCTCCAGATCGGCCGCCAGGTCTACCCCAACCAGTTGCTGATCGTCCTTCCGGACACCTCCGAGATGGTCGCTTCGGTGAAAGTGCACGAGTCGCTCGCAGGCCGCATCCGTCCCGGCCTGCCCGCGACCGTCAAGATCGAGGCCCTCGGCGGCCACGTCTTTGACGGCACCGTCACGTCGATCGGCGTGCTGGCGGAAAACGTCAGCCGCTGGATGGACCCGAACCTGCGCGAGTACACCGTCAAGATCGCCCTGCAGGATGCAGCCGGGGCCGGGCTCAAGCCGTCGATGCGCTGCGAGGGGGAGATCCGCCTCGGGCGCGTCGAGGATGCGATCTCGGTCCCGCTCCAGGCGATCTTCAACGAGGGCTTCCTGCGGTACGTGTACATCCCCAGCGGGTCGAAGTACATCCGCAGGCCGATCAGCATCGGCCGCCGCTCCGACCGTTTCGCGGAGATCACCGCGGGGCTCGAGATCGGCGAGCGCGTCCTGCTGCGCGAGCCCAGCCCCGGCGAGGTCCTCAGCCGCAAGTGGACGGACGCGGAACTCGCCGCCGTCGGCCTCCGCCAGACCGAGCAGGGCAAGATCGAGCCGCTGGCGCCGACCGGCGGTCCCGGCGGACCGGGTGCGCCCGGCGGCGCTGCGAGGTCTCGCCGTCCGGCCGAGCAGATCGCCGCGAGCGACACCACCGCGGAGCCGCCGAAGGAAGTCGCCGCCAAGCCCGAGGAGCCCGCAACGACCGAGACACTCGCGGCCCCGGACTCGGCCGAAAGCGCCAAGCCCGAAGCCCAGCCGGTGGCCGTACCCGCCGGTTGATGCGCTGATTCTCGCTACGCGGGGATCGAGGCCGGCTGCCCCGGGGCGGCGGGCGCCGATGCCAACGGCGTCTGGCGCAACGAGAAGTTCGACGCCGTGACATCGACCCCGTCGGTCCACGCGACCCACAGATCCGGGCGGAGGCGCAGGTCGATCACCTCGCCCAACGAATCCTCCGCGGCATCGTCGCCGGCCGGAGTGTCAGGGGTCGGAGCAACCAGCGCGCCGCGATCCAGGTCGAGAATCTCGCGGACGCGCGGGCGGCACGGATCCGCCGGCGACCACCCCTCGACGACCGCGGTGCGGCCATCGCTGAGCCGCACGATCGACCCCGGCGGGTACGCCGGCGCCACGGCCAGCAGGGCCTGGAACACGACCGGGTCCACCTGCCCGGCGAGCGTCATCGCAAGCAGTCCGTTGAGGCCGATCACCGCGGGGAGCGGCCCGTCGCGGTGCTCACCGGGCCGCGGCGGCGGGTTGCGCAGGCGGTTGAATGTGTCGGCCACCATGACAATGCGGGAGAAGATGTGAATGCGGTGCCCGGACTGGGCCGCCGCGGCGCCGTTGAGCCGGCGCAGCGCCGGGAAGCCCGAGCCGTCGAAGTGCTGATGGTGGTGCAGGACGACGGTGGCGGCGGTCGGCGCGATCTTGCCGCGGACCATGTGGTACCCTAGTCGCACGTGGGCACGCCACTCGGGGTCGCGCGTGTCGTGCGTCGCCTCCCAGCGGGCCCGCGCTTCGGGGCTGATGCGCAGCATGCCGACGTCGTGCAGCAGCGCGCCCACGCCGAGGTTCTCCACCCGCTTGGCTCGCGTCGGCCCGGCCGCGGCCCGCTCGACGAGCAGGTACGCGTCCAACTTCAGCCCCATCAGGAGGCTGAGGAAGCAGACCGTCGTCGAGTGCGCCAGCAGCGGCTGCTCGGGCGTAACCAGTTCCTCCAGGAGCACGCACGCCTCGGGCCGGTCGATCAGTTCCTTGAGCAGCGAGCCGACGGCGATCGAGTAGTCGGCGAAGTCCAGCGACGCGTGCGCCCCCGCCGAGGCGCGATCGAACCCCTCGGCCAGGGTGCCAGCCAGGCGAGCCTGCGCTGCGCTGATCGTCGGCGAGAGGTACCGCGCGAGGTAGTCCAGCGCGGGGTACCGGATCCAGAGCGTCGTCACGCGGAGTTGGCGCAGCTTGTCCAGCGACGCCGAATCCAGCACCGCCCCCGGCTTGAGGAGGAGGTGACCCGGCTTCAGAGGATGGTGCACCGGCAGCGCCAGCACCATGCCCGGCCGCGCGTTGGCCATGGGAACGCGAAGCATCCGGTGACTCATCGGCCCGGGGCCGCCGCGCCTGTGGCCCGAGAAGCCGGAACGGGCGAGAACCGGGGCCAGCGGGCAGGCGAGCAACGAAAGGGCAAGGTCCGGTCAAGATGTGCCGGTTGCGCCGACGCCGGAGCGACGCCCCACGTCCGAAAACACGCGTGGACTTACCGCGACAGCAGGTCGAATCGTTGCGGGACGCGTGGCACGAGGACCACCACCGCACGAAGGGTCTTCGACCCGGAACGCGACATGAGCATCGCCTCCCCGAGCGTCGGGGGCGACGTGCCCGGCGGCCCGACTTCGGCCCCCGGGTCCGCATGCGGAGCCGGGGGAGGCGGAGGCGACGGGGGCGGTGCCGAGCGATCGACGCGGCTGACCTGACCGATTCCCGGCGCTGCTGCGGGAGCGGGCTTGGGCTCCGGCTCGGGCTCAGGCTCCGGCAGCGGCTCCTGCCACTCGACGCCGGGGACCTCGGGGACAAGCAGCAGGGCGACGTCGCCGCTCAGTTCC
>CALAFV010000599.1 GCA_937891445.1 uncultured Phycisphaerales bacterium
AAGCCGAAGGACCCGGCCGTCATGGCCGAGATCTCCGGCCGCGTCGAGATCCACTCCGACAAGCGCAAGGGCAAGATGACCATCCGCGTCATCAGCGAGTCGGGGATCGAGAAGGACCACCACGTCCCGCAGGACCGGCACCTGCTGGTCCACACCGGCGATTACGTGCAGGCCGGCGACCCGCTCATCGAGGGCCCGCTGGTCCCGCACGACATCCTCCGGATCAAGGGCGAGGAGGCGCTGTGGACGTACATGCTGGACGAGGTCCAGAGCGTCTACCGCGCCCAGGGCGTCGAGATCAACGACAAGCACATCGAGATCATCCTCGCCCAGATGCTCCGCAAGGTCCGCGTCGAGAGCCCCGGCGACACCGACCTGCTCCCGCAGGACGTCGTCGACAAGTTCGAGTTCCGCCGCAAGAACGCGGAGATCGCCGAGATGGTCCGCGTCACCGATCCCGGCGGCACCGACCTGCCCAAGGACGCCCTGGTCTCCAAGACCGAGATCCGCGAGGCCAACGCCAAGGCCGAGGCCGCGGGCAAGGAGCCGGCCAAGGCCAAGCGGGCCCGTCCCGCCACCGGCCGCACGCTCCTGCTGGGCATCACCAAGGCCGCCCTCTCCAGCGAGTCGTTCCTCTCGGGCGCCTCGTTCCAGGAGTCCACGAAGGTCCTCACCGAGGCCGCCCTCCGCGGCGCGGTGGACGAACTGGTCGGCCTCAAGGAGAACGTCCTGCTCGGCCACCTGATCCCTGCCGGCACGGGCTTCAAGCCCTACCAGGCGATCCGGGTGCGCCCGCTGGTCGAACTCCCCTCCGGCGGCGCCGACGACGAGCAACTCATGCTCGAGGAGGCCGCTCGCGAGGCCGAGGCCCTGGGCGCCAGCCCCAACGATGCTCTTGGCGTCCCGCGTGTCGAGATCCCCGGCGGCGACGGCGCCGCCATGACCCCCGAGCAGGCCGGCGCGGTCTCCACCGAGAACTGATCCGGCTGTCTCGGAAGTCCCTCACCCCCCAGACGGGCCGGGCGCACCAGCGTCCGGCCCGTTTTTCTTTGCCAGGGCGCCGCGCACCATGACCTCCAGCGTCGCGGGGCTCGCGACCGGCAGCGCATCGACGCCCAGCGCGATCGCAGCGCGGATGTACGGCGCGCACAGCCCGCACCCGCCCCCCGGCCCGCCGCATCCGGTGCGCTGCATGGCCCCCTCCGCGTCGAGCCCCTCGCGCTCGGCCAGCGCCCGCACCTCGGCCAGCGTCATCCCCATGCACACGCACTGCGTGACCATGGGCTGCTCCCGCCGCGGGTCGCTCGGGCGATTGGGGTTCACCGGTAATCGTAGAGGGAGTTGTCGTCGGCCTCTCCGGGCCAGCCGATCCCCAGCGGCCGCGGGCCCTGTGCGTACAGCCCGCTGGCCCACGTGAAGCGCATCGCCGCCGGGGCCACGTGCCCGTCAAGCCAGGCGATGTTCGCCAGCCCCGTGGCGCCGCCCCGGTTCTTTGTCCCGCCGTGACGGAAGTGCATCGACGGGTCGGTCCGCTGGTCCGGCATGTCGGGCCAGAAACGCGGCTCCACGAAACTGTACTCGATCGGCCCGCGGTCCCCACCCGCCAGCGCCGAGTCGGCGAAGACGATCGTCTCCCCCGGCGTCTGGAACAGGTGTCGCGGCGAGCCGACCTGGTCCGTCAGCACGGCCCACACCGTCCACTGGCCGGACCCGACGCGCCGGCGCGTCGTCCCGACGAACGCGTTGTTGTACCCGTACCCGCCCGCGGAGCGCTCAAACGCGCCCGGCCCGCCGTCCTCGGCGATCCGCATGGCGGTCCCGGTCGGGCAGCGTCGCACGCCCGCGCTGGCGCCGCCTCCCTCATTGTCGCCGTCGCCGCTGAGGTACGGCGTCAGCGGCCCATCCTTCGCGGCGAACGCCTCGGAGGCCGACGCCCGCGTCCCGTGCCACCGCCGCAGGTTCGTGGCGATGTCCGCCGCCCCCGGCGGGTAGCGCGAGGCGTGGTCATCGGCGTAGCACTCGGCCGCGATCGCCAGTTGCCGCAGGTTCGAGGCGCACAGCCCCCGCCGCGCGGCCTCGCGCGACTTGGCCAGCGCCGGCAGCAGCAGCCCCGCGAGCACCGCCGCGATCGCGACGACGGCAAGCAGTTCGATCAGCGTGAAGGCGTGCGGCCAGGCCGACCGCACGCCCCACACGCCGCTCTCCCTTTCCCGCCCACTTCGAACCATCCGTCACCGCCCCATCAGCCACGCGGCGAGGAACGCGCTGATGTCCGCGCTGGTGATCTGCCCGTCGCCGCTGAAGTCCACCGCCGGGTCGTACCCGGTTCCCAGCGCCGCCAGCCACGCGGCGAGGAACGCGCTGATGTCAGCGCTGTTCACCCGCCCGTCCGCGTTGAAGTCCGACAGCACCGGGCGCACATCCGCCACGCCCGAGATCTCCGGCGAGATCTCGCCGAGGATCCCGTTCACCCGGTTCACGCCGTTGGTGATCCGGATGAAGTCGAAGCCGTCCAGGCCCGCGGGCTCGCCCGTCTCGGGCACGACCGCCCACGCGATGTCGAACGCGTCGCCCCCGCCCGAGCCGGGCGTGATCCCCACGGTGTACGGGTCGTCCGGCCGCGTGTAGAACATCTCCGGCGTTGCGAATGGGTCGTCCACGATGTTGTCGCCGTCGGTGTCCCCGAGTATGAGCGTCGGCGACACGTCGGCGTACCCGTACACGCCCTCCAGCGTCGAGTCCGGCCCCAGCGGGTTGACCACCACCGGGCCGTTGAACACCTCCGGCGGAAGCAGGATCGCCTCGGTCGACCACTGCCCCGCCAGCCCCACCGGCAGCCACAGCGGGTTCATCGGTGGATATGTCGGGTCGTCGAAATCGTCATCCCAGAACTGCACCGTCGCCTGGTGCGCCGGCGGCACGGTCTTCCCGATGTGCGTCCCGGGGATCACGTACCACGGATCGTCCGGGATGCCGTTGCCGTTGACGTCGCGGCTGATCTCGATGATCGCCGCCTCGGCGAAGCGCCGCGTCGGATCTCCACCGGCCCAGATGGCGTTCCCGAAGACGATCGCGTCCATCCCGAAGGGGTTGCGCGGATCGTCCATCACCGTGTGGTCGAACGCGAGGGTGATCGAGCCGCCGAAGCCGCCGAGCGAGACGACCTTGGTGTTGTCCTGCGTCACCGTTCCACCGCCAACCGGCGGCCCCAGGGCCCGCGTGGGGTCGTTGTACAGCGGGTTCTGCACGAACTGCCCCGGCGCCGGGCGGTACTCGAGCACCGCCGTGGCGAAGTCCGACTGGCCCCGCGCGGCCCCGGCCGCGCCGAGCACGCCCGCGAGCGCAAGAACTCGGATCTGTTCGACAGTGCGATTACCCATTGCCCCGCCTCCGCCGCGCCGCGGCCAGTCCCACGCCGATGATCACCGCCGCCGCGCCCGCCGGGCCGGGGATCGTCCCGTACCACGTGTTGGCGCCCGTGACGAAGTCGGTGACTCGCGCGAAGAGTTCGCCCGTGACCGGGTTGTACGCCGAGCCGTAGAACGCGAAGGGGTCGCTCGTCGGCGTCAGGCGCAGCAGGTGCAACGGGTCCGTCGGGTCCACCGCGCCCGCGCCGCTCAGCGCCGCCTCGATCGCCGCGGCGCTCAGCACACCCAGGTACCCCATGTCCCCCGCGTCGAAGTCCCCGCCGCCGATGATCAGATTCCCCTCGCGGTCGAACAGCAGGGCGCTGGCCGAGAGCACGTCGCCGATCAGCACACCCATCGTCTCGAAGTCGGCGGGCGTGGCGCCGTCCACCGTCAGCGACCGGTCGAATGCGCGGATCGTCCCGGTCGTCGAAGTCGCGCCCGGCAGGGCGTACCCGTTGCCCGTGTACAGCCGCCCCGCCGCGTCGAACGCGATCCCGCCCGAGGCGCCGGGGATGTTCTCGACGATCGTGCGGTTGATCGGCGCGGCGGGGTTGCTCGTGACGTCCAGCAGCGTCACGCGCGCCGGGCTCCCGTAGTCCCCGGCCGTCAAGGCAAGGCGAGACCCGTCCGCCCACGCCGCGTCGAAGTGCGGCACGCCGTAGTACCGGGCCACGGCGGGCGTGAGCGGAACGGGTTCGCCGGAGGAGGTGATCAGTGATGATGCGAACACGGCCACGGCCCGGCCGGACCCGCCGCCGATCGCGATCGTCTGACCGTCCGGCGACACGCGGAGGAAGGCCGGATCGGTCGTGCCGTTCATGGACGCGCTGTCGAGCACCCCGACGACCTCGAACGAGCCCGAGCCGGGCGCCGTCTCGCGCATGACCTCAAGACCGGTGACGACCAGCAGCCTCCCGTCGGGCAGCGCATCGCCGACCAGCCCGATGGATCCGGGCCCGCTGGGCGGCATCGCGACGACGCGGTACGGCGGGCCGTACGAGCCGAACGCGCTCCCCTGCGCTGCGCACAGCGCCGGGCACGCGACAAGACCGATGACTGCGGCAACCCACCCCCGCCGACCCGCCCCCCGGCGAGCATCACATATCAGAACCATCGACCAGACTCCGCGTTCACCCCGATTCGCGCGGGGCGGCTCCCGGAACGTTTGGGTGCTCTCGCGGGGTTTGACCGGGACGAGGGTCCGCAGGAAGCGACGCGGACCACCGTGCCGGCGCCCGTAATCGCGAGGGCGGCCACGACACCAGTCCCAGGCAGGTCTTCCGGCTCCGGGCTTCCCGCTCCTCGGTTCGAGGGGGGATCGGGCTCGGCCTTCCCGTCTGCACCCGTGAGAGGGGGGCGACAGTGGCCTGTGTTGAGCCCGCTTCAGCAGCCCGTTACGGCGGCGCGTCCGCGGTGGCTTTTCACCACACTTCCCTTTTCACCCCGGCGGCGGTCCGACGGGGCACCTGTGACGGTCTTCAGCGTAATCGAGTCCGTCGCTCGGTTCAAGGGCTTCGCGTCGTGATGTGCAAAGCCGCAAGGTCGGAGCGTGTTTGTGGCCGGTTCGCAGGCTCAGCCGCGCCGCTCGCGGAGGATCGCGGCCATCGCCCGCGCCGCCGCGGCACGGTGCGACAGCCGGTTCTTCTCGGCCGGCGCCAGTTCGGCGCTCGTCCGCTCATAACTCGGCGCGACCAGGAAGAGTGGGTCGTACCCGAAACCGTGTGCGCCGCGCGGCACCTCGCCGCGGCGGCCGATCCGCCCCTCGAACGTCCCGCGCGACGTGGCGACGATGTTCCCGTCCGGTCCCGCGAGCGCCATCACGCACACGAACCTCGCCGTCCGTTGCTCCTCCGGCACGCCCTCGAGTTCGCGCAGCACGCGTTCGTTGTTCAGCCGGTCTCGCTCCTCGCGGCTCATCCCCTCGTCCTGCCCATCCGTGCAGTAGTGCGACGAGATCACCCCCGGCGCCCCGCCCAGCGCATCGACCTCCAGCCCCGAATCGTCCGCGAGACAGATGCGGCCGGTCTGCGCCGCGTACGACCGGGCTTTGATCGCCGCGTTCTCCTCGAACGTGCGGCCGGTCTCCTCCGGCTCGCGCAGCGCAGTGCCCCCCGGCAGATCCATCAGCCCGACCACGTCGATTCCCTGCTCCGCGAAGATCGCGCGGAGTTCATCGACCTTGTGCGGATTGCCGGTCGCGATGACGATCGGGTCCATGCAGCGCCCCTGCCGCGATCCCTCCCCGCGCCCGTAACCCCAGTGGGGCCAGCAGTCTAGGGAATCCACCCCCGCCCCACGGCGCCCGACGCACACGGCCCGAGTGCCTAGACTCCGGCATGCCCTCGGATTTGCTGCGTGCCCTGGGGGTCGCCGACGACCCCCGGCTGGTTCCCGTCCCCTCCACCCCCGCCGATCCCTCGAAAGGGGTGGTCGTTACAACCAACCCGGCGACCGGTGACCCGATCGCCGCCGTGCGCTTGGATGACGCCGCCGCCTACGAGCGGACGATCGCCGAGGCGGTCGAGACGTTCAAACGATGGCGCGAGGTCCCGGCCCCCGTCCGCGGCCAGGTCGTCCGCGCGATCGGCGACGAGTTCCGCCGCCACCGCGAGGCGCTGGGCGAACTGGTCTCCCTCGAGATGGGCAAGATCCGCGCCGAGGGGATCGGCGAGGTGCAGGAGGCGGTGGACATCGCCGACTTCGCCGTCGGCCTCTCGCGCCAACTCAGCGGGCCGACGCTCCCCTCCGAGCGCGCCGGCCACCGCATGTACGAGCAGTGGCTCCCGCTGGGGCCCATCGGCGTCATCACGGCCTTCAACTTCCCCTGCGCCGTGTGGGCCTGGAACGCCATGCTCGCGGCGGTCTGCGGCGACGTGATCGTGTGGAAGCCCAGCCTGCTCACGCCGCTGGTGACGATCGCGTGCAACAGGATCGCCGACGGCGTCGCGACGTCCATGGGGCACCCCGGCGTCTTCCGCATGATCATGGGGACCGACGACGTCATCGGCGAGCGCATGATCGCCGACCGCCGGCTCCCGCTGATCTCCGCGACGGGCTCCTGCCGCATGGGCCGGCGCGTCGGCCAGGTCGTCGCCGCCCGCCTGGGGCGCACGCTGCTGGAACTGGGGGGCAACAACGCCGTCATCGTCCACAAGGACGCGGACTTGGACCTTGCGCTCCGCGGCGTCGTCTTCAGCGCCGTCGGCACCGCCGGCCAGCGCTGCACGACGACGCGCCGGCTGATCCTGCACGAATCGATCGCGGATGCGTTCCTGGAGAAACTCGTCGCGGCGTACAAGACCGTGCGGATCGGCGATCCGCTGAAGGAAGGCACGCTCGTCGGCCCGCTGGTCAACGAGCGCGCCGTCGAGGGCTTCCTGAACGCTGTGCGGGCCGCGAAGGAGCAGGGGGGGACCGTGCTGGTCGGCGGCGAGCGGGCGAGCGTCCCCGACCTGCCCAAGGGGCACTTCGTCCAGCCCACGATCATCCGCGCCCCTGCCTCCAACGACCTGCCCATCGCGCGCGAGGAGACCTTCGCCCCGATCCTGTACGTCTTCACGTACCGCGAACTGGACGAGGCGATCGCGATGCAGAACAGCGTGGATCAGGGCCTCTCCTCCGCGATCTTCACGGAAGGGGTCCGGTCCGCCGAGCGGTTCCTGAGCCCGTCCGGGTCCGGGAGCGACTGCGGGCTGGCCTATGTGAATCTGGGGACTTCCGGGGCCGAGATTGGCGGGGCCTTCGGAGGTGAGAAAGATACTGGGGGCGGCAGAGAGTCCGGCTCGGACAGTTGGAAGGCGTACATGCGGCGGCAGACCGTGACGATCAACTTCGGCGGTCGCTTCGAACTTGCACAGGGGATCCGCTTTGAGTAGCGAGCAGAACGTCGGCGATGCGTTGGCGGAAGCCGCGGTCGCCGAGATCAAGTCGGGCTGGATCGTCGGGCTGGGCACCGGCCGCACGGCCTCGCGCGGGATCGTCGCCCTCGCCGAGCGGGTCCGCGAGGAGAAACTGGACATCCAGGTCGTGCCCACCAGCCACGTCACGGAGACCCTCGCCCGCCAACTCCGGTTGAACGTCGTCGATTTCATGACGATCGAGCGGGTGGACTACCTGTTCGACGGCGCCGACGAGGTGGACCCGCAACTGCGCATGATCAAGGGGGCTGGGGGCGCGATGGTGCGCGAGCGCATCGTCGCCGCCGCGGCCGACCGGCGGGTCTACATGGTCAGCCACCAGAAGTGCGTGGACCGGCTGGGCACCCGCGCGACGCTTCCGGTCGCCGTGCTGGCCTTCGGCCTGGCCTCCATCCGCAAGAACCTCCGCAAGATGGGCCTCAACGGCGTCGTCCGCCGGACGCTCGACGGCCAACTGTTCCTCACCGACAACGCCAGCCTCGTCATCGACGTGACGCTGACCGAGAGCCACGATCCCGAGGAAGTCGCCGCGGCCCTCAACCACATGCCGGGCGTGATCGACCACGGCCTGTTCATCGACGAGTGCGACGAACTGCTGATCGAGACCCCCGAGGGCACGATCAACCGCGTTCAGCGCTCCGAGGAGTCGGGCGGGTGCGGACGCGGCTGCGGCTGCCACTGATCGCCCGCTGCTTGACCTGATCCCTCACGACGCCGGCCCCGCACCGGCGTCGTTTTTCTTGAGTCACGCCTTCCGCCTGTCGATCCTTTGTTCGGCTTCCGCGTTTATTCCGCGAAGCGCGCATTTTCATGCCGCGTTCTCGGAACCGCGCGGGGGGAGTCGCGGTATCGAGTGGGGAACCCGTCTTCCGATTCCGGAGTTTGACTGCACGTGCAGAGGGCGTGCATGCAACAGGGCTCGTCGCGAATTCGACCGTTTGCATGACCTCATGGTGACGTTCTGTCACCGCCGTTTTTCTCAGCGGCGAGGTTGCGTGTGTGCCGACATCCCGGTGGGCTCACGTCGGGCCGAGGCCCGCGAAAGGCCGCTTCAGACTCGGGCGCGGTAACTGCGCCCATTGCTGAGCGAAGCCGATCCGGCCGCGACCGGCGAGGGAGCCGTAAACGGTGGCGTTGGTGACCGTGCGCTCCGTCGCGGGCGCCTTGGGCGATCAGGCCCGGGCCGGCGCGGTCGGTGCGCGACAGTTCCGTGCGGCGCGTGGGGCTCCGCAGCGGACGGCGCGATCGGTCCGCGCCCGCCCGGCATCACCCGGGCGGCCCGCGGCGGACGCGTACGGACACCACGCCTTGTCGGGCCCTCCGCGCTCTTCGGGCGCGGGCGGCCGCACGCACACGAAGCACGGAGTTCCTCACATGAGGACGCTGATGAGAATCGCGGACAAGGCGGGGCGGCGGGGGTTCACGCTGATCGAGTTGCTGGTCGTCATCGCCATCATCGCGCTGCTGGTCGGGATCCTGCTCCCGGCGCTCAGCAGCGCCCGGATCGCGGCCAGGAAGATCAAGGATGCGAACAACATTCGGACCATCGTCCAGTCGCTGGTGGTCTTCGCCGGCAACAGTGCGGATGAGTACCCGCGGCCGAGCGACCTGGACCGGGCCAACACCACGATCAACCTGTCGGCCGACCAGGCGAGCGCCAAGGACAACACCGGCAACATCCTGTCGATCCTGATCTGGAGCGGCGGCGTCGCGCCCGAGATGTGCATCAGCCCGGGCGAGACGAACACGATGGAGGTCGTTCGGGACGACCGGTACCAGTACTCCGACCCGGCGGCCGCGGCGCAGCCGGCCGGCGCGCTGTGGGACCCGGGGTTCGCCGGCACGCCGGTGGACAGCGAGCCGGCGCGGCGGACGATCGGCGGAACGCGCGTCGCCAACCAGTCGTACGCGCAGGCGATCCCGTATGGGAAGCGCCGGCAACTGTGGCAGGCGACGATGGTGACGACCCAGGCGGTCTTCGGCAACCGCGGGCCGGGGTACGAGCAAACCACGGCGCCGGACTCGGGGGTCTACACGCTCAACCCGTCCGGCAACCCGATCCCGGGGCTGGACTCCAACACGCTGGCGTTCTTCGGCGGACGCACGTCGTGGGACGGCAACATCGGGTACAACGACGGCCACGTCACGTTCGAGACCAGGCCGAACCCCGATGGGGTGGTGTACCGCGCCACGACAACGCCGAACCCCACGCGGCCGGACAACCTCTTCATCGACGAGGTAAACGAGGCGGGGCCGGTCGCGAATGACGTGCGCACGCGCCTCAACAACTTCCTCCGTCCCGTGGCGAGCCTGCCGGCGAACTCCGGGACGCTCTCGCAAGGCCGTTCGGGCACGCCGAACCTGTGGGTTGATTAGCGACGGGTTCCCCTCAGGGATGGTGTTCATGCCCAGGGCCCGGTGCGTCGTGCGCCGGGCCCTTGTTCATTGGTGTGTGCTGCACAGCACATCACACATCACACAGCACACAGCACACGGCACACAGCACACGGCACACAGTGGGGCGGGCTACTGGCCCTGGGCCATTGAGTAGCCCTTGGCGCCGTCGAAGAGGCGCAGGAGTTCGTAGGACGCCACGGTGTACTTCTCGGCGATGCGGTTGAGCAGCGCGAGCGCCGGGGCCTGGCCGAAGGTTCCGGGGGTGACGCCGTCGCGCAGTTCGAAGCGGACGCGGTAGTAGTCCACGCACTCGGTGTAGACCGAGCCGGTGGGCCAGACCTGGGTGCCGCGGTTGGAGATGAGCGTCAGGCGGAAGGGGGAGTCCTGGGCGCAGCGGGCCATCTCCTCGGCGATGGCGAGGGGAGAGAGCGTCGTTTCGAGGTAGATGTCGCAGCCGACGGTGTGGGCCACGACGTTGGTGAAGGTGCGGACGACCTCCGGGTGCGACGGGCGGACCGGGCGCGGCAGGGAGGGGACGGTCGCCTCCGGGACGGGGGCGGGCTGGACGGTCGTGGGCTTCTGGCCGAGGCGCTCGGTGATCGCGCGGGCGAACTCCATCGTGCCGACGGGGGGCTTGGCGCCGTCGCGGTTGCCGAAGTCGCCGGTGCGGACGCCGCTCTCGAGCGTGGCGAGCAGGGCGTTCTCGATCATGGCGGCCTGGCGCGTGAGGCCGACGTGGCGGAGCATCATGAGGCCCGAGAGGAGCAGCGCCGTGGGGTTGGCGATGCCGCGGCCGGCGATGTCCGGGGCGGTGCCGTGGACGGCCTCGAAGATGGACATGTAGCGGCCGATGTTGGCGCTGGGGGCGAAGCCCAGGCCACCGACGAGGCCGGCGGCGAGGTCGCTGACGATGTCGCCCTGGAGGTTGGGGAGGACGACCATCTGGTACTGCTGGGGGCGCATGACGAGGTTCATGCACAGGGCGTCCACGATGACGTCGCCGGCCTCGATCTCGGGGAAGTCCCGCGCGGCGGCGCGGAAGCGCTCGAGGAAGAGGCCGTCGGTCATCTTCATGATGTTGGCCTTGTGGCCGCAGTGGACGCGCGTCAGGCCCTGCTTGCGGGCGGTCTGGAAGGCGAAGCGGCAGACCATGTCGCAGCCGGGGGCGGAGATGAGGCGCTTGCCCTGGATGACGTCGGCGGTGAGGCGGTGCTCGACGCCGCCGTAGGTGTCCTCGATGTTCTCGCGGACGATGTAGAAGTTGAGGTCGGTGATGCCGGCCCTGGAGTAGACCGTCTCGACGCCGGGGAGGGAGCGGAAGTGGCGGAGGTTGGCGAAGGTTGACCAGAGTTTGCGGGCGGTGACGTTGATGCTCTTGCCGCCGCCGCCCTTGGGGGTCTCCATCGGGCCCTTGAAGAGCAGGCCGCACTCCTCGGTGGTTCGGATGGCCTCGTCGGTCATGCCGCGGGTGTTGCCGCGCTCGAAGACGGAGCGGCCCATCTCGACGGGGATGAACTCGAGGTGCTCGAGGACGCCGGCGTGGCGGAAGACCTCGAGGACGGCGTCCATGATCTCGGGGCCGATGCCGTCACCCTTGGCCATGGCGACGCGGAGCGGCGTGGGCGTGGGAGGGGACATGAAGCGGCAACTCCTTGCGCGGCCGGGGGTTCGGCGCGGTTGGCGGGCGCGGCCGCGCGGGGCGCAACGATAGCAGGGGGCTGGTCGGTGGGACCGGCGCCCGGCGGCAGAGGGACTATCGGTCCGTGCGGGGGGTGGGTGGAGGGGAGGGACTAGGCATCAGGGACTAGGCACTAGGGGGAGGACTGAGGACTAAGGACGAGGACTGAGTGGTGGTGGGTTTGGGGGCGTTCTTTGCTGCTTTGGTGCTTTGCTGGTTTGCTGCTTTGTCCTGCCGTCCTGCCG
>CALAFV010000600.1 GCA_937891445.1 uncultured Phycisphaerales bacterium
CGAAAGCGGCCGGCTGCGCCCGGCGCCGCAGTCGCCAAGGGACAAAACGGAACTCGGGTGCAGCGCGGACAACAACTACTGGTTCGTCCCCGTAGGCAAGCCGCTTGCCCTGATCGGGGACGACGCAATCGGCGTCCCCGCCGGCGCATAACCCGTCGCGGCCGACCTTCATTCAGAAGTCGGGCTTGCTGACAACCTCGACCCGCCTCCCCGAGCCCGGGTCGGTAAACACCAGCCGCGCCGCGTGCAGGAGCAGACGCGGCGCCGCCGTGGCGATGCGGGGCTGCTCGCCGTAGAGGACGTCGCCCAGGATCGCGTGGCCGCGCCAGGCCATGTGGACGCGCAACTGGTGCGTCCGGCCGGTCAGGGGGATGAGTTGGACGCGGGTCCGATCCGGGCTGCGCTCCAGCACCTTGTAGGCCGTGGTCGCCGGCCTGCGGTGCGAGAAGTCCACCACCTGGTACGGGCGGTTGGCGAAATCCGGCCGGATCGGGGCCTCGACCGTCCCGCTCTCGGGCTCCAGCACCCCGTCCACGACGGCGATGTACGCCTTCTCAACCTCACGGCGCTCGAACTGGCCGGAGAGGTCGCGCTGCGCCTCGGGGTCGAGAGCCACCACGAGCAGGCCGCTGGTGTCCATGTCCAGCCGGTGCACGGTCAGCGGGCCGGTCGCCTCCGGGAAGAGGTGGCGGACACGCTCGGGGACGCAGTCCCGGCCCCGGTCGCCCTTGCCGGGCACCGATAACAGCCCTGCCGGCTTGTCCACGACCAGGAAGCGGTCGGTCCGATGCACGATGGTCAGGCCGCCGTCGTTCAACACTCGATCCTTGTTCCGGTACGGCCCAACCGACGAGCCGCCGCGCCCTAAGGTTCAGTCCGGCCCCCCGCTGCCCGGACGCGGTTCGGGGCCAGCGCAACGAGGGAGGGGAGGAAGGAAGGACACCTCGTGCACGGCAAGATCATCGCCGCCTCAGCCGCCTGCATCATCGCCACCGCCGCCTTGGTCATGACGACCCCGGGGCTGACCGGATCGCACTCGACCGCCGCGGTGAGCAAGCCGGCCCCTGCCGCGCCACAGAGCACATCGGCGACCCAACCGGCGCCGGCGACGCCTCCCTCCCCGGCAGGCCCCGTCGCTCCGGCGGGCGATGCGCCGACGAGGGGTGTCCCCCCCACTGCCCCCGCTCTGCCGCCGATCGAGACGACGCCGGGCGACTGGCAGCGCGACGAGGCTCACCTGCTGCGCAACCACGTGCAGGTCACGCGCCGGGAGATGTTCCTCAAGGCCGGAGAAGCGTACTTCTCGCCCGATTCGAAGTGGATCATCTTCCAGGCGATCCCGGCGCCGAAGGTCGGGACCGAGCCCTCTCCGTTCTACTCGATGTACGCGGCGGAACTGGTCCGGGACCCGGCGGGGCACATCGTCTCGACGCGGCCGCCGGTGCTGCTGAGCGCGGCGGGGTCGGCGAACACGTGCGGCTTCTTCCACCCCCAGACGTGGGCGACGGACCTGCGGTACGACGTGCTGTTCGCCTCGACGATGACCGCACCATCGCAGGATCAGCCATCGGGATTCCGCGTCGGCGAGCGGACGTACAAGTGGCTGTTCCCCGAAGAGATGGAGATCGTGAAGGGAACGCTCGCGTCGGTGAAGGTCCGCAGCGTCAACGTACAGACGCGTGAGCAGTCGGTCACGCGCAGTTGGGAGCCGTACCAGATCCAACCCGCCTTCCGCCACGCGCGGTACGACGCGGAGTGCTCGTACTCGCCGGACGGCCGGTACATCGTGTACGCCCGCGTGCGCGACGCCGAAGCGGGACCGGACGCGGACAAGGAACCCGGCCGTCCGGAAGTGGACATCTGGATC
>CALAFV010000601.1 GCA_937891445.1 uncultured Phycisphaerales bacterium
CGCGCAGCGGCGCCGGGGCCGGGGTGCCAACGGTGGGCCTGACCACGTGCTCCTCGCCGTCCTCGGTGCGCACGACGAACTCGGAGGAGCCGCGCTCGACGACCTCGACCGAAGGGTGCGCGGAGGTGGGTGCGGGTTCGGGGGCGTCGATGTAGCCGACGTCGGAGGAGTAGTCCTCCTTGGGCGTGGTGCCCGGCACCGGCGAGGGGTTGACGGTGTAGCGCTCGGCGGTGGTCTGCGGCATCCCCTGGAGGTCCGCGAGCCTGGGCGACTGCCTGACCTGGGAGGCGAACCACTCCTCACGCTTGCGCACCGAGGGCGGGTTCTCGATCGCGTAGTGAGGGCCGTCGTGGTGCATGGGCAGGGAGCACGCGAAGGTGACCACTCCCGCCCCCACGCGCTCGTCGCAGGTGCGGTTCGGGATGGCGCTGGCGTCGAGGGTCATGCGGTCCTCCTAGGAGATGTAGTCGTGGACGCGGGCGATGCTGGAGACGACGAGGAGAGCGTTGTACGTCTGCGCGCCGTCGATCCTGCCGTTCTGTGTGAAGGCATGGACGAGTTCCTCGACGTCGCCGAGGTAGTAGACGCGGCTGCCGGTCGCGGTGCGGCGCATCCCCACTCGGCGGCCTCCGCACTTCTTGCAGACCCCTCCCTGTACCCACGAGGAGATCGACTCGACGGAGCGGGGCTTGTCTCCGGTGCGCAGGATACGGCTCTTCATCTCGTAGTGGCGGCACTTCGGGTCGCCGTCGAGGACGTTCTTGTGCTCGCGCTCGCACAGCAGCAGCCAGTGCGAGGACCGAGCGAAGAAGACCTTGGCGACCTGCGAGGTGGAGAAGCCCGGGCCCGGAGTGGTGTCGATCCCACGCAGTAGGAAGCGGTCAGGGTCGATCCGCATGTCCTGCAAGACGACTGCCTCGGTCATGGTCTGCTACCTCCTGGGAGTGGGCCGTGGTCCGGGCCATCGGGCTGAGGCCGATCTTCCCCGGCCCGGACCACGGGGTCGGGGGCTACTTGCGCTTGCGCAGGTAGACGCTGGTGGACTGGCCGCCGGGCTTGACCGCCGCCGCGAGCGCCTTGACGAGCGCGGGGTTCTTGCGCAGGGCGACCATGACGAGGTTCTCGTCCACCACGCGCACCTGGCGGGTCATGGACAGGTACTCCTCGTGGGTGAGCAGGGCATCCGGCTCCCCGGTGTCGAGCGCAGCGAGCGCGTCGATGTCGAGCGTGGCCGCGTACTGGCGGACCTCGCGGCTGAACTCGTTCTCGTGGGCCGGGACCCCGACTCGCCCGGCCGAGACGTAGTGCCCGTGCTCGTCACGCGGCGGCAGCACGACCTCGGGCCCGCCCTCGGCGGACGCCTCGACGGCCTCCTCGATCTTGACGTCGAGGTGGTTGTGCACCGTGAGGGTGATGTCCTTGAGGCGGGCCTCGGCCACCTTCTTGACCTGGTCGAGGGTCTCACGCTCGTCGATGAGCAGGTCGACCTCTGTCTGGGTCAGCGCGCGGCGCTCGACCGGGACCACCTGGCCGTAGACCTTGGGGATGCGCGCGATCGCGGCCTTCTGCTCGGCCGTGATCTCGCGAGCCGCCGGGATCTTCGCCGGAGGCGTCGCAGCCGGGGCGGTGGGGGCGACCTCGGCGACGAGGTCGGACAGCGTGATCGTCTTGCCGGTCTTGAGGAGCGCCTGCCCCTTCTCGACCGGGGTCAGGGCCTTGCTCTCGGGTGCGGTGGTCATGGCGGTGATCCTCCTTGGTCGGGCCCCGTCTCCTGGGGTCTCTCAGAGCGTAACATGACTTTTCCTAGAGGCATAGTCGAACCATCAGCCGTCGATCTCGTCGAAGAACGCTCGGACGTCGTCGATGCTCGTCACGACCGGCATCTTCGGCAGCGAGGCGAGGATCCGCTTGCCGTACCCCTTGGTGAGCACACGCGGGTCGAGCAGCGCCGCGACCCCCTTGTCCGAGGTGTGGCGGATGAGCCGCCCGAGCGCCTGGATCAGGGTCAGGGACATCAGCGGGACCGTGTACTCGCCGAAGGAGTTCCCGCCGCGCGCCTCGATCGCCTCCGAGCGCGCCTCGAAGATCGGCTCGGTCGGCACCGGGAAGGGCAACTTGTCGAGCACGACCAGCGAGCAGGCGTCGCAGCGCTTGGCCTCGTAGACCGGCGCCGGCGTGC
>CALAFV010000602.1 GCA_937891445.1 uncultured Phycisphaerales bacterium
CGCGCACGATCTGTGCGCAAAACCGTTGATAAGCACACGGTTGAGGCGGGGAGGAGGGGGAGAGGGGGGAGTCCGCTCACTGCGTTCGCGGCTGTCGTGGGGGCGTTGGGTGTTTCCGGCGCGAGGGGAAAGAACGAGGCGATGGGGTGAGGGCTCATTCCCGACGTGACCCTCGTGCAGTGCCTCGTGCCTAGTGCCTGGTGCCTGGTGCCTGGTGCCTCGTGCCTGATGCCCTCAGACGGGGACGGGGCCGGTGAGGGCTTCGCGGGTGATGAGTTCGAAGAGGCCGAGGGGGGCGGGTTTGCCGGTCCAGGCTTCGAACTGGGCGGCGGCCTGGCGGACGAACATGGCGACGCCGTCGATCGTGCCAAGGCCGGCGGCCTCGGCGTGGCGGAGCAGGGGGGTGATGATGGGGTTGTAGACCGTGTCGAGAACCACGGTTTCGGGTGTGCAGCCGCGGAGTTCGCAGACGTTGATGGGCACCCCGTCGGGGTCGGGGCCGCCGGTCATGCCGACCGGCGTGCAGTTGACGATCGCGTCCAGCGGCATGTCGGCGAGGTCGGCAAGATCGACGGCGGCGATCGTGCCGGGGCCGAAGTAGTGCTTGGGGACGAACTCGCTGAGTTGCGAGGCGAGCAGGTCCGCGCGGTTACGCGTGCGGTTGGCGACGACGACCGCGGCGTCGGCCATCATCAGGGCGGCGGCGATGGAACGGGCGACGCCGCCGGCGCCGATGATGGCGATCCGGCGCGGGGCGAGGTCGCCCAGGCGGGTCTTGAGGCACTCGACGGCGGCGGAGCCGTCGGTGTTGGCGATCATGGCGCCGGTGGCGCGGCTGCCGCCGTGGGGCGACGGCTCGCGGTCGATCATGAGCGTGTTGGCGGCGCCGCAGGCGGCGGCGGAGGCGTCGATGCTCCAGCGGACGGTCGGGTGGATCGCGCCGTGGGCGGACTGGGCCTTCTCGCGCTGCTCCAGCGCGAAGCGGTAGAGGTTCTCCTTGTGCGGGATCGTGACCGAGCAGCCGTGGAAGTCGAGGCGCGGGTGCTCGATCAGCGCCGTCATGGTGGCCTTGAAGTGCTCGTACTCCGGCGGGATGGGGATGGGGACGTAGACGGCGTCGATGCCGGAGGTGTGGAAGGCGGCGTTGTGCACCAGCGGCGAGAGGGAGTGCTCCACGGGCCAGCCGACGACGCCGTAGACGGCGGTGGTGGGGCGGATGGAGCGGAAGTGGTACGTGCAGAGGAGTTCGCGCAGCGTCGGCTGGCCGGGGGCGGTGCTGGAGGTGGGGCGGAGGGAGGCGAAGGTGAGGAAGCCGCCGAACTTCGGGGCGAGGATGCGCGAGAGGAGGCCGAACTCGCCGATGCCGACGGCGATGGTGGGCTTGCCGGTCTCGGCGGGGAGTTCGAGCAGTTCGAGATTGTCGCGGACGGAGCGGCAGCGGTAGGCCACCTTGCAGACGGCGGCGCCGGGTTCTTCGCGCATGCGGAGGATCCGGCGCGTGAGGTCCATGGGGCGGCCGGTGAAGTCGTGGGTGGAGAGGACCAGCGATGGCTGCGTGTCGCGGACCTGCTCGGGGTGGTGAACGGCAAGGCGGATCTTCTGTTTGATATCGGGGGAGCGCTCGTAGGTGGAGAGTTCGACGTCGATGAAGCGCGGGGGCTTCTCGCCGGGGCCGAAGGCGGTGCCGAGACGCTCGAAGAGGGTGATGCGGGCCTCATCCGGGCCGTCGTAGTCGCCGCCTTCGGGGCCTTCGGGTCGGCAGGTGACGATGCAGGGAAGCGGGGATTCGGCGACGAGGCGGAGGATCGCTCGCTCTTCGGCGGCGAGGCCGTCGGGGCTGTCGGTGGTGTTCGCGGCGGTTCCGGAGAAGAACTGATCGATGCGGTACTCGACGAGGTCGGCGCCGGAGGCCTTGGCCTGACGGGCGTCGGCGAGCGCGGACTCGGGATCGCGGACGACGATCGGGACGCAGACGAGCGTGGAGGCGCTGGTCATTCGGCGGCGGCTCCGCGGGGCCTGTGACGCGAGCGGCGGGGGTGCGGCTCGGCGTGGGCGGCGGGGGGCGGCGGTGTCACACCCGGACTCCTCGGGGACGACGAGGATTCAAGATGCCATGTTAGGGTCCCCGGGTAAAGGGCAGGGGCGCAAACTGGGCCTGACACAACCCTGCTTGTGATCGTGCGCTCATGCGCCGAGCGCCGCGGACATGCCCGGCCGTTCGCTCAACGCCGGGTGAAACGGCGCTCAGCGGCCGTTGGGGGGCAGGCGAGTGTGCGCGGGGCGCGGTGGTCAGGGGCGCGGCGCCGCGTCCGACGCGGCGGCGAGGGCGCGGGCGGCGCCGGTTCCCGCGGTAAAGCCGCTGGCCCAGGCCCATTGGAAGTTGAAGCCGCCGATGCGGCCGTCCACGTCGAGGATCTCGCCGCAGAGGT
>CALAFV010000603.1 GCA_937891445.1 uncultured Phycisphaerales bacterium
GATGATCTGTGCGCAAAGTGCGCGATGTTTGCGATCGCTTACTGAGCGCAAGTCCTGCAAGGACAAGTGAGAAAAAAATCTCGGCGGAGTTCGAATTTTTCCTGGTTGGCGCGCACGATCTGTGCGCAAAACCGTTGATAAGCACACGGTTGAGGCGGGGAGGATCAGAGAGAGGGGGGGAGGATGGGGAGAGGGCTCATCCCCGGCGTGACCTGGCGCCTCGTGCCTGATGCCTGGCGCCTGTCTAGGGAACCAATCCCCCCAGCCGTCCCCCGTTGGCCGCGAGGATCGCCCGTGCGCTCGTGGCGTCAACGCCCCGGTGGTGCATCACCGCGGCCGTCTTGACCTCGCCGTCGGCGCGGTCCAGAAGTGCGAAGGCATCCTCGCGCGGCAGGCCAGTCAGCGTTGAGAGGATCCGGGCGGCGCGGTCGCGCAACTTCGCGTTGGTTGCGCGGAGGTCCACCATCAGGTTCCCGTGCACGCGGCCGGTGCGGACCATCAGGGTCGTCGAGATCGTGTTGAGCACGAGTTTCGTCGCCGTTCCCGCCTTGAGCCTCGTCGAGCCCGTGAGCAGTTCCGGACCCGTTTCGACGACGATCAGGTGGTCGCACGCCGGGGGCGGGGCCATCGACGTGCACGCCAGCAGCCCCGTCAGGCATGTCGGCGCCAGCGTCTTGGCGATCTCCAGCGCCCCCAGCACGTAGGGCGTCGTTCCGCCCGCGGCGATCCCCAGAACCGTGTCCCGCTCCGCCAACCCCAGCGACTCCAGGTCCGGCGCGGCGCCGCGCGGGTCGTCCTCCTTCCCCTCGCTCGAGCGGCGGAGCGCCGAATCCCCGCCCGCGATGATCCCCACGACGCGCGACGGGTCGGTCTGGAACGTCGGCGGGCACTCGGACGCGTCGAGCACGCCGAGCCGGCCGGAGGTCCCCGCGCCGATGTACACCAGCCGCCCGCCGGCCGCGAAGCGCTCCTCCGCCGCGGCGATGAACGCCGCGATCGCATCCGCGGCGCGGGCGACCGCGTCGGGCACGAGGCGGTCCTCCTCGTTCATCAGCCGCACGAGCGACGGCACGTCCATCTCGTGCAGCCGCGCCGATCGCGGGTTGCGTGCCTCGGTCGCGATGTGCGAGCGGTCGGGGGGGATGGGCTGTGCGGCGGCGGCATCCATAGATGTGTGCCCACGCGGGCGGGGCTACGGGTATACCCAAGCCCCCGCCACCGGCGCCGGCTCTCGCGAGCCGGTCACCTGCGGCAGCGTGATCGGCACCCGGTCCTCGCACAACGCTCCGAGGACCGCCATCTCCGCGGCCTCGCGGAACGGCGCCGCCACCCCGTGCTCGTCGCTGATCGACACCGGCCCCGGCGCCGCCTCGCGGATCATGTCCACCAGCGCTACATGATGCACCGACCCGCCCGCGAGGATGAACCGCGTCGGCGCGGCCCCCGGCCCCGCGCTTCCCGGCCGCGGGCCGGCGCGG
>CALAFV010000604.1 GCA_937891445.1 uncultured Phycisphaerales bacterium
CCCGCCCGTCCCCTATGTCTGGTCCCCGACCCCCCTCGATCCCAACGCCATCGACCTGCGGGCGCCCCACCCCGCCTGGGGCACCCTCTGGCAGTTCCACCACCGCCTCGTCCCCGACGGCCTCGAGATCCCCGTCCTCCGCGTCCCCGTCTTCCACACCGACCGCCGCGGCTCCCGCGGCGGCGGCAAGGTCCCGCGCCTCCGCGGCTGGCTCTTCCGCTGCCCCGGCCTCCCCGCCCGTGGCACGGGCTTTCAGCCCGCGTCTCCTTCCCCTTCCCCTTCTTCTCCCTCTCCAGACCCCACCACACACATCATTGAGTCCAACGGCGTCGAGTACGAAACCGACCTCCCCACGACCTGCGGCCGCCTCGTCCGCCGCCTCTACGTCCCGCTCCCCATCTGGACCGTCGCCGACGCCCTCGACCTCCCCGACCCCCTCGCCATCACCTTCCCCCTCCGGGCCCAGCAACCCTCCCCTCCTCTCTCCTCCTCCCCTTCCACCAATGCCCAGTCCCCGGCCCCCCATGCCTTCCCCTTCCTCCCCGCCTGCCACCGCTGCCACCGCATCCTCAACGTCAACCTCTCGCGCCGCCAGGGCTGGAACGAGTTCATCTTCCACATCTCCGGCGGCCTGCTTTACGGCAGCGAGGTCCCCCGCTCCGCCCTCGCCGCGGCGGAGAACAGTTCCGACCTGCTTCCCGCAAAGCCCACGCGCCCCTGGCGCTCCCACCGCCTCACACTCGCCGCCCACGACGACCAGATCCGCGCCGCCCTCGCGGCGGGCGGCAACATGACCGCCCTGGCCCGCAAACTCGGCGTCCCCCAGGCCACCCTCCACGAGTACACCCGGCGCCTCCGCGGCCAGACCCCCGCCGCAAACGCCAGCAAGAAGAAGCGCCGCCGCAAGCGCACCAGCACCACCACCCCGCGCCGCAAGGCCTCATGACCCCCCCCTTCCCCGTTCCCGGCCTGATGCACCTGACGCAATCCTCACGACCCCATCCGAACCGCGCCGCGTCAGTAAGCGACTCGGAGGCGACGCGCACACCCAATCACGACCGCAGGCACAGGAGGACCTCCCCCCGCCTCGCGCATGCGTCGCTCTGGAGCCCTCACCCGGGGTGAATGGAGTCAGACACAAACCCATTGTTGTTCGGCGGCCAGAGTGTGCATTCAATCCGAGTAACTTTAGATCGCCTTGTTCGTTGTCGAGCAGGTTAGACTGCGTTGGAAGGCTTACGATGCTACCGGATTTCCCAAGACTGAAGGCTGAGAGATCTCGCTGGTTGCAACGCGCTGCGTACAAGCGATCGCTGGGTAAGCATCCAATTCTCCCTCAGATGCGCT
>CALAFV010000605.1 GCA_937891445.1 uncultured Phycisphaerales bacterium
CCGCCCTCCCCACCTCCCGCACCTCCCCCCCCGCCTCCGCCCGCCGCCGCCGCCACGCTGCCAACTCCGTCACCGCCAGCGCCACGTGCGCCCGCCCCCCTGCGTTCCCCGCCCCATCATCAACACCAATGTGCACAAGCCGATCCCCCGCCGCCACCCACAGCCCGGCTCCATCTCCTGCCGACCCCAGTCCCTCCACCTCCCGCAGCCCCAGCACCCCGCAGTAGAACTCCCGCGCCCGCTCCTCTCCTCCTCGCGGCACGGCGATCCGCACGTGATGCAGCGCCACCACCCGCGGTCCCCGCGGCGGCGCCAGCGCCGACCGCTCCCAGTCCGCCCGCCGCAGGTCGAACAGCAGCAACTCCCCGCGACCCCGCCGGTCGTTCTCATCCACCCGCTCCGTCCCCGCCCCGGCCACGACAAACCCGTTCTTCCGCAGCACGCCGACCGATCCCTCGTGCCGCTCAAACGTGTGTGCCGTCACCCGCGTCACCTCCGGGTGCTCGAACGCCCACCGCACCATCCCCGCCACCGCCTCGCTCGCGTACCCCCGGCGCTGCCGGTCCTCCACGATCCCGTACCCCACCTCCACGGTTCCATCCGCCCGCGGCGGCCCCTTGAACCCCGCCCCGCCCACGAGTTCGCGCGACTCGCGCCCGACGGCGCCCGGCTGCTCCACGAGCACGTACCAGAACCCCCACCCCGACAGCCCCGGCGCCACGCCCCCGGCTCGCCGCGCCTCTTCCTCCGCCTCCATCTGCGCCGCGATGAACTCCAGCGCATCGGCCAGATCCGGCGGCGGCCACGACGCCGGCACCTTCGCGTCCAGCACCTCTTCCAGCACCCCCGACCCCGCCACCGCCGCCCGCGCCAGCCGAGCATCCGCGGCCACCAACTTCAGCCGCGCCGTCCGGATCACCGGCGTTGCCATATCTGTCGCTCCGATCCGGGCGCCCGCCCCCTTTCCCCCGCGCAGCGTCCCGGACGTCCGCGAATCCCCGCGACAGTCTATCCGCCCCCGCGACCGCCTAAACCCGCGATCTCCCCAGTTCCCTCACGCTTGACCGGAATGTAGCCGATGCTACACTTTGGAAAAAATGTAGCCGAGGCTACATTTGGCCCCCGGGGGGGATGCCGTGCACAGACGCGCCCTCCGTCCCGCCGCCGGCCTCCGCGCCGGATTGGCTTTGAGGAGCCCCCCATGCCCGGCATGATGATGATGCTCACCCGCCGCGCCGCGCTGCTGCTGCTCGCCCTCGCGGCGGCCCTTGCTCTGGGCGCCTGCGGCCGCGCCGACGGCGCGGGTCCTCCCGACGCGGATGCGCCCGCCCCGTCCCAGCGCCGCCTGAACGTCGTCGCCACCACCGGCATGATCGCCGACGCCGCCCGCAACATCGCCGGCGACCGCGCCACGGTCACGGGCCTCCTCGGTTCCGGCGTCGATCCCCACCTGTACAAGCCGACCCGCTCCGACATCGCGACCCTCATGGGCGCCGACGTCGTCTTCTACAACGGCCTGCTCCTGGAGGGCAAGATGACCGACGCCCTGGTCCGCGTCGCCTCCGGAGGCAGAAAGGTCCACGCCGTCACCGAACTGCTCGACGAGCAGTACCTCCTCTCCCCGGACGGCGCCGAAGGCCACTACGACCCGCACGTCTGGATGGACCCCCAGGCGTGGATGAAGGCCGCCGAGGTCATCCGCGACAAACTCATCGAGGCCGACCCCGCCGGCGCCGACGTCTACCGCGCGGGCGCCGAGGCCTACCTCGCCCAACTCCGCGCGCTCGACGAGTACGCCGCCCGCGTTCTCGCCACCGTCCCCGAGCCCGCCCGCGTTCTGATCACCGCCCACGACGCCTTCAACTACTTCGGCCGCCGCTACGGCTACGAGGTCGTCGGCATCCAGGGCCTCTCCACCGAGTCCGAGGCCGGCGTCCGCGACGTCCAGCGCCTCGTGGACCTCATCGTCGAGCGGAAGATCGGCGCCGTCTTCATCGAGTCCACCGTCGCCGACCGCAACGTCCGCGCCCTCATCGCCGGCGCCCGCGCCAGGTCCGGCGGCAGCCACACCGTCACCATCGGCGGCGAACTCTTCTCCGACGCCATGGGCGCCCCCGGCACCTACGAGGGCACCTACGTCGGCATGATCGACCACAACGTCACCACCATCGCCCGCGCCCTCGGCGGCCAGGCGCC
>CALAFV010000606.1 GCA_937891445.1 uncultured Phycisphaerales bacterium
CCACGGCCCGTTCGACATCATCGGCGACATCCACGGCTGCCACGCCGAACTGGTCGAACTCCTCGAGCGCCTCGGCTACCAGCGCGTCCCCGCCGAGCCCCCCGCGGGCGCATCCGACCCCGCGCCGCACCCCTCGCTCCTCCCGCCCTTCACCTTCCGCCACCCGCAAAGCCGCCGCCCGATCTTCCTCGGCGACCTCGTGGACCGCGGCCCCAACACCCCCGCGGTGCTTCGCCTCGTCATGCACATGCGTGCCACCGGCGCGGCCCTCTGCGTGCCCGGCAACCACGACGTCAAACTCCTCCGCAAACTCTGCGGCAAGGACGTCCGCATCACCCACGGCCTCGCCGAAACCCTCGCCCAACTCGCCCCCGAGCCCCCCGAGTTCATCGAGGCCGTCAAGGCCTTCCTCGACGACCTGGTCAGCCACTACGTCCTCGACGACGGCCGCCTCGTCGTCGCCCACGCCGGGATGAAGGAGCGGTTCCAGGGCCGCGCCTCGCGCGAGGTCCGCGAGTTCGCCCTCTACGGCGAGACCACCGGCGAGTCCGACGCCTTCGGCCTCCCGATCCGCTACAACTGGGCCGCCGACTACCGCGGCCGCGCGATGGTCGTCTACGGCCACACCCCCGTCCCCGATCCCGAGTGGCTCAACAACACCATCAACATCGACACCGGCTGCGTCTTCGGCGGCCGCCTTACCGCCCTGCGCTACCCCGAGCGCGAACTTGTCAGCGTCCCCGCCCACGCCACCTACGCCCAGCCGGCCAAACCTTTCCTCGCCGAAGACGCCCAGGCCCCGGCGCTCACCGCGCAGCAGCAACTCGATGATGTGCTCGACATCGCCGACGTCCTCGGTAAGCGCATCATCTCCACGCGGCTCCACCACAACGTCACCATCCGCGAAGAGAACGCCGCGGCCGCCCTCGAGGTCATGAGCCGCTTCGCCACCGACCCGCGCTGGCTCATCTACCTCCCGCCGACGATGTCCCCCTGCGAGACCAGCCGCGAGCCCGGCCTGCTCGAGCACCCCTCCGCGGCCTTCGCCCACTACCGCGAGCGCGGCGTCCCCCGCGTCGTCTGCCAGGAAAAGCACATGGGTTCGCGGGCCGTCGTCATCGTCTGCCGCGACGCCGCCGCGGCCGTGCGCCGCTTCGGCGTCACGACGGGCGAGACCGGCGTCGTCTACACCCGCACCGGCCGCCGCTTCTTCGAGGAGCGCGACGTCGAGACGGCCCTGCTCGACCTCGCCCGCGCCGCCGCCACCGCCGCAAACCTGTGGGACGACCTCCACACCGACTGGCTCCTGCTCGACTGCGAACTGATGCCCTGGTCCGCCAAGGCCCAGGCCCTGCTCCGCGAGCAGTACGCCGCCGCCGGCGCCGCGGCGACCGCCGCCCTGCGCGAAACCCTCGCCGCCCTCGCCCCCGCGACGGCCATCAGCGCCGGCGCCGATGCCCTCCTGGCCCGCTACACCGACCGCGCCGAGATGGCCGCGAAGTTCGTCCAGGCCTACGGCCGCTACTGCTGGCCCGTCGGCGGCCTGAGCGATCTCCGTCTCGCCCCCTTCCACCTCCTGGCCACCGAGCGCGGCGTCCACATCGACCAGACCCACCTCTGGCACATGGACATCGCCCGCCGCCTCGCCGAGCACGGCGGTCCGGTGCTGATGGCCACCACGCACATCGTTGTGGACCTCGCTGACGCTCAATCCGAATCCGCCGCCACCCAATGGTGGACCGACCTCACCGCCCGCGGCGGCGAGGGGATGGTCGTCAAACCCCTCGATTTCATCGCCCGCGGCACGCAGGGCCTCCTCCAGCCGGCGGTCAAGGTCCGCGGTGCCGAGTACCTCCGCATCATCTACGGCCCCGAGTACACCCACCCCGACAACCTCGACCGCCTCCGCCAGCGCGGCCTGGCCGCCAAGCGCTCCCTCGCCCTCCGCGAGTTCGCCCTCGGCATCGAAGCCCTCGAACGCTTCGCCCGCCGCGAACCCCTCCGCCGCGTCCACGAATGCGTCTTCGGCGTCCTCGCCCTCGAAAGCGAGCCCGTAGACCCTCGGCTCTAAGACCCGTTCATTACAAAGAACACGGAGACCACGGAGGGGCGATGGATGGGTCGCGCCCACGCTCTTTTCTCCCCCTCCGTGTTCTCCGTGCTCTCCTCCGTGGTGCAATCCTCTTGCGTTCGCTGCCTGTTCGTGGTATTTTCCCGCGCGAAATGGCCGACCTCTGGACCGAAGACCGCGTCACCGCCCTCGCCCCGGACTCCTCCTCCGCGGACGCCGGCCGCGGCCTGGCCACCACACGCAAATGGGTCACCCTCGGCTGCTCCGACCGCGCCATCTGGGGCGAGTGCCAGGGCAGCGGCAAGAACCCCTACCAGGTCCGCGTGGACCTCTCCGAGCCCGCCTTCAAGTGCTCCTGTCCCTCCCGCAAGTTCCCCTGCAAGCACAGCCTCGGGCTCATGTACCTCCTCGCCCGCGACGCGAGCGCCCTGACGGAAAGCCCCGAGCCCCAATGGGTTGCCGAATGGCTCGACGCCCGCGGCGCCCGCGCCGCGAAGAAGGCCGAAAAGGCCGCGACCGGCGCGGAAAAAACCCCCGACCCCGTCGCCCAGGCCAGGCGAGCCGCCAAGCGCGAGCAGGCCGTCGCCGCCGGCCTCGACGAGTTCGAGATCTGGCTCCGCGACCTCGTCCGCGCCGGCCTCGCCACCGCGCAGGCCCGCCCCATGAAGTTCTGGGAGACCGCCGCCGCGCGCCTCGTGGACGCCCAGGCCCCCGGCCTCGCCGCCCTCGTCCGCGAACTCCCCGACATCATCGCTTCCGGCGAAGGCTGGCAGCGCCGCGCCGTCGATCACATCGGCCGCATCACCCTCATCCTCCGCGCCGCCCGCCGCCTCGACCAACTCCCCGAGGATCTCCGCACCGAAACCCGCACCGCCATCGGCTGGACCATCGCCAAGGACGACGTCCTCGCCACCCCGCCCGTCGCCGACCGCTGGCTGGTCCTCGGCCGCTGCGTCGAGCAGGACGACCGCCTCAAGGTCCAGCGCACATGGCTCTGGGGCGTCGCCTCCGCCCGCCCCGCGCTGATCCTCGACTTCGCCGCGGGCAACGCCCCGCTCGACGCCTCCCTTTCCGTCGGCGCCGTCCTCGACGCCGACCTCTGCTTCTACCCCGGCTCCCTCGCCCTGCGCGCTCTCGTCAAAGACCGCCGCGGCGTCAGCGCCCCCACCGGGCCCCTCCCCGGCTTCCCGACGCTCGCCCCCGCCCTCACCTGCTTCGCCCAATATCTCGCCCGCTGCCCCTGGCTCCCGCGCCTGGCCCTCCCGCTCACTTCCGTGCTCCCCGTCCGCCGCGGGAGCGCCGCGATGCTCGCCGACTCCACCGGCCGCGCCCTGCCCATCTCCCGCCGCTTCTCCCGCTTCTGGCACATGCTCGCCCTCAGCGGCGGCCACCCCCTCAACGTCGCCGGCGAGTGGGACGGCGACACGTTCCTCCCCCTGAGCATCTGGACCCCGGGCGCCGGCGGGTGCAAGGACGTCGGCCTCAGGATCGCCTGACCATGCCCGGCCCCGCGCAGACGTATCTCGACACGCTCACCACGACGCTTCTCCTCGGCGCCGACCGCGCCGGCACGCTCCCCCAGACGCCCCCTCCCGGCCGTCTCGCCGCGCGCACCGCGCAGACCAACGCGGCCGACCGCGAATCCGCCCTCCTCGACCTCGCCGCCGCCGCCAGCCCGTGGTCGCGCGCCGGCGCTGCGCCCCAGCCCGCCGG
>CALAFV010000607.1 GCA_937891445.1 uncultured Phycisphaerales bacterium
GCCCGCCCGGCTAGAGTTGGCCGCCATGGAGACCGTGCGGATCGGATGCGTGAAGTTCCTGAACACCCTGCCGCTGGTGCAGGGGCTGGGGGCGTGGCGGGAGGCGGAACTGTCGGCGGCGGTGCCGGCGAAACTCATCGGGATGCTGATGAGCGGCCAGGTGGACGTGGCGCTGTGCTCGCTGATCGACTACGCACGGGCGCAGGAGATGAGCGGGGGTGGGGACGGGGTGCGGCTGCTGCCGGTGGGGATGATCGGGTGCGACGGGCCGACGATGACCGTGCGGGTCTACTCGGCCGTGCCTCCGGAGCAGATCACGACGCTGCACGCGGACACGGACAGCCACAGTTCCGTGGTGCTGGCGCAGGTGGTGCTGTGGCGGCGGTACGGGGTGCGGGTGCGGGTGGTGGACTTCGATGCGCGGGAGCGGGTGGAGGTGGGCTCCGGTGCGGAGCGGCGGGTTACGCAGAACGAGTGGCCGCAGACGCTGCTGCTGATCGGGGACAAGGTGGTGACCGATGCGCCGCCGCCGGGGATGTACGCGCACGAGATCGACCTGGGGGAGGCGTGGAAGGAGTTGACGGGGCTGCCGTTCATGTACGCGACGTGGATGTGCCGCGCCGCGGCGCTGGAGGATGAAGGCAGCACGCGGCGGGTCAGGACGGCGGCGGCGGTGCTGGACCGGGCGCTGCGGCACAACACGACGCGTGCGGACTGGCTGGTGGCCGCGGAAGCGCCGGCTCGCGGCTGGCCGCGGGACGTGGCGACGCACTACTTCCGGGACTGCCTGCGGCACGAGGTGGGGGAGCGGGAGCGTCAGGCGGCGCAGCGGTTCCTGAACGAGGCGGCGGAGTTGGGGGTGTGCCCGAGGGCGGAGGCGCGGTGGGTGGAGATCGGGTAGGTCCGTGATGGAACTCACGGTCGCGGGCTCGGTCGGGCTTGTCGTGCTCGTCGGGGTGTTGCTTGTCTTGCGCAGCCGGCGCAAGGCTGGTGGTGGTGGGCGTCGTGAGCGACCCGGGGATTCGCGGTAGGGGGCGTGTGAGGGCACGTCGGGGAACCTGGGGTACATTCGGGGCGCAGAAGAGTGCGCCGTATGCCCCCGCTCCCGAAACTCCGCGTTCCTGCTTTGGCCGAACTTGCCCGGCAGTTGCGGTATGTCCCGCCGCGGGCGGCGCGGCGGCAACTGGAGGCGGCTGAGGCGATGGCGGGGGACCTGGACCCGGCGGGGATGTACCCGGAGGACTGGGTTGTGTTCCGCCTCACCGGGTACCGGCCCGAGATGGAGCGGCCGGCGCTGATCGCGGGGGCGGACCTGATCGCGGACCTCTCGCCGCTGATCGAGCACCTGTGCGTGGCGGCGGAACTGGGGGAGGGGGACCTGGGCGACCCGGCGGGGTGGCTGGGGGCGGAGGAGGTGTGCCGGCGGTGGGGCGTGTCGCGCAAGACGCTGGACCGGTGCCGGCGCGGGGGGCTGCTCGCGCGGCGCGTGGCGGTGCAGAAGGGATCCGCACGGCACAGGATCGTGTTCGCCGCGGGGGCGGTGGAGGCGTTCGAGCGCCGGCACGCGGAGCGGCTGGAGAAGGCGGCGGGGTTCTCGCGTATCGACCCGGAGACGGAGGAGCGGCTGGCGCGACGGGCCGCGCGGTATCGGCTGCGGCTGGGATGGTCGCTGGGGCAGATCTCGGCGCGCCTGGCGGAGCGGACGGGGCGCGGCCGCGAGACGATCCGCCAACTGATCCTGCGCAACGACGCCGCGGCGGCGCGGGCCGGGGCAACGCCGCTGTTTGCGCGCAAGGGGCCGTTGCGGTCGGTGCAGCGCGAGGTGATCGAGCGGGCATACGACCGCGGGTGCGGGGTGGACGCCTCGGAACTGGCGCGGCGGCATGGCGTGTCGGTGGCGACGGTGTACCGTGTCCTCGCGGAGCGGCGGGCGGCGCGGCTGCGCGAGTGGGCGGCGCGGGCAGCCGTTGGTCCGGCGGCGCCGGC
>CALAFV010000608.1 GCA_937891445.1 uncultured Phycisphaerales bacterium
CGGCCGGAGCGAGTCACTGATGTCGCGGGCCCGCGTCCGGGGCGTGGCGGCGGCGGTGGGGGAGGCGGGGGGGGCAGGGGGGGCCATCGCCGGGCACTCCTGGCGGACCGACGGCGCCGCCGCGGGCAGCGGGCGCCCAGATCCCTGTACGGTAACGCCGCCGGGCTGCGGCGCATTGCCCTCACTAGCCGGGACGGGCCGCCGTTTTTCTTATCGAGTCACTGGGCGAATCTGCCCACAGGTTCCGCGCCAAAGCCCCGCCGCCGCGGCCGGATGGCGCGGCGCTTCGAGTCGTGCGGGGAATGCCTGGGGAAATGGGGGCTCACGCCGCCGCGGGGGCCACGGCGGCCTCGGCCGCTGGCCGCCGCGGGGCCATCGCCCGCGACCACATGTAGAGCACCGTCGCCAGCGCCAGCAGCAGGGCCCCGTTGGCCTGGTGCACCGTGCGGATCAGGGCCTGAACGACCGATTCGGCCTCGTGCCCGCGACCGCCGACGGCGAAGGCGACCCAGCCCAGCAGGAACTGGAGCCCGACAACCGCGACGACGCCGGTGCCGACCTTGCCCATGACGTCGTACGCGTGGTGGCCGCGACCGGCCCTGGCCCGCAGCCCCTGGGCCGCGAAGCCCGCGGCGACGGCCAGCAGCACGACGATGATCGAGAACCCCGCGTGCGTCCAGAGGGCGTGGCTGGAGCGGAAGTGGCGGTACATCGCTCCGAAGACCAGTTGCATGAGCGTCGCGTGCGCTGCGCCCGTGGCCAGGCCGCGGAGACGGCGGCGCTGCGGCCACGTGGCGTCGCCCTCCGGCGGCGCGGCATCGGCCCCGCCGCCGCGCAGGGCCCGGTACGCCGGCGTCACGAAGACCGCCAGGGCCACCAGTCCCGCGAAGACGACCTGCGCCAGCACGCCGTGGAGCATGGCGAAGAAGCGGTTGTCGCGGGCAATTTCGGCGTCCCCGGAGAGCACGCGGACGCCGCCGAGGATCCCCTGCACGCACACCAGCGCGAAGATCGCCACCGCCCACCGGCGCACCCACCGGCGCTCGTCCAGCCGCAGCACGCCGATCATCAGCGCCAGGCTCGCCAAACCCAGAAGTGAGCCGAAGAGCCGGTGCGAGTGCTCGAGGTAGATCTTCTCGTAATGCTCGCCCACCGCCGCGCCCGCGCGCGGGCCCAGCGGGTAGAGGAACATGTTCGAGCCGTACGTGTTCGGCCAGTCCGGCACGGCCATGCCCGAGTTGGTGCTCGTCACCAGCCCGCCGATGAACAACAGCGGCGCCGCCGCGACGACGGCGACGATCGCCAGCCGCGGCATCCACCCCGCTCCCCCCTCCCTTCGCGACCGCGGCAGCGCGAGCGCCAAACCCGCGCCCGCCAGGCCGATGATCGTCCCCAGCGCCAGGAACCCCAGCGCGATCGCCCCCGTGTTGGGCACCAGTGCGCCGGCCCCGGTCCCATCCGCGGCCGGCTGCTTGAGTTTGGACCCCAGGATCAGGAGTCCCAGCACCGCGCTGATCGCGCCGGCCAGGGCCCCCCGGGTCCACCAGCGACCCCCGGCGCCGGGCTGGGTCGCCACGCCGGCGATCCGCGGGCCCACGGCGGCCATGATGACCCACACCGCCAGCAGCACCGGGATGCTCACCCGCTCGGGGATCCCCAGCCACGGCAGGTGGGTGATGAACCAGGCGGACCAGACCCCGACGGCGATGGCGAACCCCGCGGTGACGGCCGGCCCCAGCAACCCCGGCTCGGCGGCGATCGGGCGGGGGTCGAGGGCCGCGGCGGTCTGCGGGGGTTCGGGTGTGGAGGTCATAAGAGGATTCTTCCTCTGAGACTCAGTCTCATCTGGGCTCCGTTGGGGAACTGGTCCTTGACAGCATACGCTCTGACGGGACAGATTGCGGTCAGACAGGAAGTATTCTGCCGAACCGCAAGGATTCCGGCGGTGGCTGAACCCATGAGGTCCTGCTAAGGTTTCCGCCCCGCCGTGCGCGCCTGGTGGGCACGGCGGAGTTGGAGCGTCACGGACCTCCCGCGAAAGGGTCACGCCCGTGTCAACGATCTTCCCGCGGTGGACCAATCAACTTCCGACCATGCTGCTTTTTGGCGTGATCGGGGGCGTGTCCACAGCCATCGGCCTCGTCTGGTACTACTGGACCCCCAAGTTCTGGGAGGTGGGGTACATGCCCCAGCAGCCCGAGGCGGGGTTCAGCCACCTGCTGCACGCCGGCAAACTCGGGATGGACTGCCGCTACTGCCACACGCACGTGGAGGAGTCCCCGGAGGCGAACATCCCCAACGTGGCGACGTGCTACGGCTGCCACGCGACGGGGCGCGTCGGTCTGCCGCCGGAGCAGGACGCCCGGGTCGAGTTCGTCCGCGTCGCGTACGAGCAGAACGAGTCGATCCCGTGGCGGCGCGTGCACAAACTGCCTGACTACGTCCGCAACTTCCCGCACAACGTGCACATCAACGCGGGCGTGAGCTGCTACTCGTGCCACGGCATGATCCCGAATCAGGCCGTGGTGCACCAGGTCGAGCCGCTCAGCATGGCCTGGTGCCTTGATTGCCACCGCAACCCGGAGCCGCACCTTGTGCCGCGCGACAAGGTGACGGACCTGTTCTGGGTGCGCAATCAGCTCAGCCTGCCCGGCAACCCGAAGCAGGAGGGGAGCGCCACCGTCGCGGGTACGCCGGGCGGCGCGGAGTTGCTGCACGACCTGCAGGGCCACCCGCTGCACCTGCTCCCCGAGAACTGCGGCGCCTGCCACTACTGAGCCCGCCGCCTTCGTGAGACACGACCCCAGCCGACCTTTCGAGAAAGAGCGGATCCATGGGCCACGTTGATCAATGCCCCAGCAAGGGCGCGTACGAGCAGAAGCCGCGGAAGGTCGCGCCGGAGCACACCGGCGTCGGCCCGACCGGGCAGGCGTACTGGCGCAGCCTCGACGACCTGGCGGACACGCCTGAGTTCCGCGACTGGCTGGAGCGCGAGTTCCCGGCCGGCGCTTCGGAGTTGCTCGACGACTCGCGCCGGACGTTCCTCAAGATCATGGGCGCCGGGCTGGCGCTGGCCGGCGCGGCGACGCTGCCGGGCTGCCGCCGCCCCGACCACAAGATCCTGCCGCACTCGCGCGAGGTGCCCGAGGAGGTCATCCCCGGCAAGCCGCTGTACTACGCCACGAGCCTTGCTTACGGCGGCGCGGGCGGGACCGTCGAGGGCCTCCTGGTCGAGACGCACGAGAACCGGCCCACCAAGACCGAGGGCAACCCGCTGCACCCGATCAACCGCGGGCGCTCCAGTGTGTGGGGGCAGGCGAGCGTCCTGGGGGTGTACGACCCGGACCGCCTGAAGGACCCGATCTTCACCAACGTTGACGGCGCGCCCCGCTCGTGGGAGGACTTCGCCGCCTGGTCGGCGCAGCACTTCTCGGCGTACGACGACAAGCGGGGGCAGGGGCTGGCCTTCATCGTGGACAAGCGGCGCAGCCCGACGCTGCGGGCGATGCGCGACCGCATCATGCGGCGCTGGCCCGAGGCCGCCTGGGTCTGGTACGACGCGACGCAGATGGACGCCCCGATCCGCGGCAGCGAGATCGCCCTGGGCGCCCCGCACCACGAACTGCTCCACCTGGAGCACGCGAAGGTCATCGTTTCGCTCGACCGCGACTTCCTGCACGGCGGGTGCGAGGGGCGCGGGCTGGTCAACGCCCGCGAGTTCGCCGCGACGCGGCGCATGCTCACCACCGCCGACGCGGACCGGATGAGCCGCCTGTACGTCGTCGAGTCGCACTTCACGCCCACCGGCGGCAAGGCCGACCACCGCATGGCCCTGTCGCCCAGCCAGGTCACCACGTTCGCCGCGGCGCTGTACGCCCGCGTCATGGGCATGACCGGCAAGGGCTCGGCGCAGGCCCCGAGCGTCCCCGCGGCGTGGGAGAAGTGGCTCACCGCGATCGCCGGCGACCTGGAGAGCAACCCCGGCGCGGGCCTGATCGTCGCCGGGCCGTCGCAGCCCCCGGAGGTGCACGCGATGGTCGCCGCGATGAACGCGGCGATCGGCGCCGTCGGCAAGACGGTGTCGTACGTGCCGATGGACGAGGTGGACGCCGCGTCGTCCGCCGACGCCCTGGCGGCGCTGACCGAGAAGATGCGCTCCGGCGCGATCACGACGCTGGTCACGATCAACGCCAACCCGGTCTTCAACGCCCCCGCGGCCCTGCGCTTCGCCGAGGCGTTCAAGAACGTGCCGATGCGCATCACGCTGGCGGCGGACCCCAACGAGACCGTCGGCGACCCGGCGGACCTCCGCGGCGGGAGCAACTGGCGGCTGCCGGCGGCCCACGAACTTGAGTCGTGGGGCGACACGCTGACGATTGACGGCGTCCTGGCTCCGACGCAGCCGATGATCGCCCCGCTCTACGGCGGCAAGAGCGACATCGAGACCCTCGCGATCATCGTCGAGGGCGACCTGGCCAGGGCCGACGGCTACCAACTCGTCCGCGAGACCTGGCAGACGACGCTGGGGCTGGGCGGGGCGGACTTCGAGCGCCGCTGGCGCCGCGCCCTGCACGACGGCGTCGTCGCCGGC
>CALAFV010000609.1 GCA_937891445.1 uncultured Phycisphaerales bacterium
GTGCCGCGGCGGCCAGCGAGAGGGCGGCGACCAGGGCGCGGTGACGCTCGATGAAGCGTGCGGCGCGGTAGGCCGCGGTCGGCGGGCGGGCGCTGATGGGCTCGCGGCGCAGGAGGCGGCGGAGGTCGTCGGCGAAGGCGGCGGCTGTGGGATAGCGGCGCGCGGGGTCCTTGGCCAGGGCGCAGGCGAGGATGACGTCGAGGTCGGCCAGGAGGGTGCGGGGCGGGCGGTCGGGGAGCGTCGATGCGGCGGCGCGGACGCGGCTGGCGCGCGGGGGTTCGGCGGTGCGGAGGCGCTCGAGGGCGGTCGTCAGGTCGGTGTCGGCTCCCAGCGGGGGCGTACCGGTTGCGAGTTCGTAGAGGATCGCGCCGAGGGCGTAGATGTCGGCGCGGGTGTCCACGGGGCCGCGGGCGGCCTGCTCGGGGGCCATGTAGGCGGGGGTGCCGACGGGCATGCCGGCGGTGAGGTCGGGGCCGTCGTGCTCGCCCACGGATCGCGCGATGCCGAAGTCCACGATGCGGGGGACGGGGCGGCCGCTGACCTCGGACACAAGAATGTTGGCGGGCTTGAGGTCGCGGTGGATGAGCCCGCGCTGGTGGGCGTGCTGGACGGCGTCGGCGACGGCGAGCATGAGGGTGATGCGCTGGGCGAGGGGGAGGGTGCGGTCGCGGCAGTAGGCGGTGATGGAGGGGCCGTCGATGTGCTCGATGACGAGGTAGGGGAGGCCGTCGGGGGTGCGGCCGGCATCGAGGACGCGGGCGATGTTGGGATGGTCGGTCTGCTCCAGGGCACGGCGCTCGAACTCGAAGCGGGCGGCCGCGATGGGGTCGAGCATCGCGTGCGGGACGATCTTGACGGCGACGCGGCGCTCGACGGGCTCGGTCTGCTGCGCGAGGAAGACGTAGCCGGAGGCGCCGCTGCCGAGGCGGCTCAGGAGCGTGTACGGCCCGAGGCGGGCGCCGGCGTCGAGACGCGGGGTGGGCGGCGCACTGGGGGGCGGCGCCGTGTCGAACTGGAGCAGCGACTCAACTTCGGCGCGCAGCGCGGGATTGGGCTCGGCCGCGAGGCGGGCGGTGCGCTGATCGGGGGGGAGCGGGCGCAACTCCAGAAAGAGAGCCGAGGCGCGGGCGTGGAACTGCGGGTCGGTCGTCACGGCGCGTCCCCGCTGGTGTCGGCGACCAGCGCACGGCGCAGCCACGCGAGGGCCACGGCCCAGTCGCCTTCGATGGTGCGCGTGCTGACGCCGAGGAGGCCGGCGATCTGCGGCATGGTGAGGCCGGCGAGGAGGCGGAGGGTGACGACCTCAGCCTGGCGCGCGTGAAGGGCGCGGAGTTTGGCGAGGGCGCGGCGGAGGGCGTCGAAGTCCACGGGCTCGGAGGAGGCGGCGGGGGTTTCGGAGAGGAGGTTCTCGTCGAGTTGGAGGCGGATGGCATCGCCGCCGCCGCGCTTGGCTGCGGCGTGCTTGCGGGCGTGATCGACGAGGACCTGTTCGAGGACGCGAGCGGCCAGCGCCAGGCGCTGCTCGCGCGGGAGTTCGGGGAGGCCGTGGCGGGCGATGCGGAGGCAGGCCTCGTTGGCCAGCGCCGTGGGCTGGAGGGTGTGGCCGGCGCGTTCGGAGCGCATCATCGACCCCGCGAGGTCGCGCAGTTCGGCGTACATCGTCTGGGTCAGGGCTTCCCAGCCGGGTGGAGACGGGCTGTCGGCGGTTGGAGCCACGGGCGGAAATTCCTGCGGGAATCGTTGCGGGGTCGGCTCCGGACTGCGCATCACCTGATGGAGCACTGCCGTGACGCCGGCGCAGCGCCGGCGGGAGTGTCCGTTGCCTGCTGGCTGGAGAATACCCCCGTGTTGAACATCGTGCGCGCCCTGGGGCTTGTCGTTGCGCTTGTCCTGATGCTGGTGGTCGGGGGGTGCGGCGGTGGCGATAACAACAACAACAACAACGCGAAGCCGGCGGCGGGGAAGCCGGCGGCCCAGGAGCAGCCGCTGGCGGGCAAGGGCGTGTCGCGCGCGGCGGACCTGGTTGGGGTATGGATGCGCGTGACGGAGGGGGAACTGCTGGGGCTGGAGTTTCTCAAGAACGACCAGGTGATCCTGACGGTGGCGCGCGGGCCGCAGCCGGCGTCGATGACGATGTCATACACGCTGCTGGACGGGGGGAGGCTGAGCGTCGTCTCGGGGGGCGGGGCAACGACGGTGTACCGGACGACGCGCTCGAAGGATCTGCTCGAACTGATAGCGGAGTCAGCGGGGCCGCAGGCCAAGCCGCAGCGCTTCCGCAAACTCGGGTCGGGGAAGTCGCTTGCTGATGGTCTGCGCGAGCAAGCGGCGGCGCTGGAGGCCGAGCGCGCCGAGCGCATCCGCGGCGTGGTGGCGCTGCTCAGGAGCAAAGGGCTGGTCATCGGGCCCGGGGAGGGGAGCGATGGGGGGTGGCTGATAGCGCTGGGCATCGACGGGTTGGTGCCGGATCGCGGCGAAGGGTTCGGCGGGATGCTCGTGCTGGATCCGTCGGTGGGG
>CALAFV010000610.1 GCA_937891445.1 uncultured Phycisphaerales bacterium
CGCGCCGCCGCGGCGGCCGACCATGCGCTCGCGGCCATGATCGCAGCACACGAAGCGGGCGAAGCCTCCGACTTGGCCCTCGCCGCGGCAAGCGTCGTCGCCGAGCGGACCCGGGCGGAAGTCGTCCGGCGCTTGCTCGAGCGACGCCTGGCGGCGATCGAACTGGAGCGGGCCGCGGGCGGGCGGCTGGCCCCCTGAATTTCCGGGTTCTCCCCAACCCAGCGGTGTGAACCGGCCCAACGCCGGCCGGTACAACAATGTTCGTCGCCCCAGCGTGATCCCCGCGGGGCGAACGCCAGGAGCACCGCGATGCGCAGCGCACGGCCCGCCACGGTTGACCCCAGCACCACGACCCTCCTCATCGCCGCAATCCTGAGCACCTCGGGCGCGGCGGTTTCGTTGGCTCAGGAGAGCCCGGAGATGCCCCCCGCCGGCTTCCCGGCCGCCGCGCAGGCGGCGGACGCCGCGGCTGCCGCCAAGCCGAAGAAGGAGGAGTACCCGCCCTTCGACAAGGTTGTCGAGGGATTGACCAAGGTCATCTCGACCGCGGACGGCGCCGCGTCGCTGTACGACCTGTACCGCGACAACCAGAGCGGCAAGTTGCTGGCCGTGCTCCCGAGAGAGCACGACAAGCAACTCATCATGATCGCGTGCACGGTCACCGCCGGCGACCCGGAAGCGGGCGTGATGGGCCCGACGCACTACGCACGCTGGGAGAAGGTCAATAAGCAACTGGCGCTGGTGGCCCCGAATCTGAGCGTCCGCACCGACGGCGGCAAGGAGGCGAAGGACTCGGCCGAGACCCTCTACACCGGCCGCGTGCTCCTCTCGACACCGATCCTGGCGATGACGCCCGACGGCCGGCCGGTGATCGACCTGGGGTCGGTGGCGCTCCAGCAGGCGCCCAAACTCTTCGGCTCTTCGCCATGGGGCGGCTATGGCCCGTCGCTGGGGATGCTCGACCACTCGCTGGCGAAACTGACCAAGGCCAAGGCGTTCCCGAAGAACATCGTGATCGAGTACCAGGCCCCGAAGCGCGACGGGCAGGTGGTGCGTCTGGCGTACTCGATCGGCGAACTGAAGGGCACGCCGGGGTACAAGCCGCGCAAGGCCGACCCTCGCGTGGGGTACTTCTACGACTGGCATCTGGACTTTGCGCGGACGCAGGAGGACAAACTCGCGGAGCGGTACATCAACCGCTGGCACATCGAGAAGGCGGACCCGAAACTGAAGAACAGCCCGCCGCGGCAGCCCATCGTCTGGTACATCGAGCACACGACCCCCGTGCGGTACCGCCGGTACGTGCGCGAAGGGATCGAGATGTGGAACCAGGCGTTCGCGGAGATCGGGATCGTCGGCGCGCTGGAGGTGCACCAGCAGGACGCGGTCACCGGCGCGCACATGGACAAGGACCCGGAGGACGCGCGGTACAACTTCTTCCGCTGGAACTCCAGCGACCGCGGGTACGCGATCGGCCCTAGCCGCACGAACCCGGAGACGGGCGAGATTCTCGACGCGGACGTGGTCTGGCACCAGGGGCTCACGCGCGCGGTGCGGTCGATGCTCGAGGACCTCTCCGACGACCTGGCGCAGCAGACCTTCGGTCCGGAGACGATGGCGTTCCTTGCCGAGCACCCGCAGTGGGACCCGCGCGTGCGGCTGGCGTCGCCCGAGCGGCGCGAGGAGGTCACGATGCGGATCGCGCTGGAGGCCGAGACGGCGCGGAAACTCCCGCTGAGCGACCCCGCCCACCCGTGGACGGCGTGGACGCACAATCACATGAACCGCGCCTGCCGCATCGGCGGGATGCTCTCGATGGACCTGTCGCTGGCGGACGCGGCGTTCGCGGCGGGGATGCTCCCCGCGGCGGGCGCGTCGGACGAGGACCTGCTCGACGGGCTGCCCGAGGCGTTCCTGGGCGCGATGATCCGGTACATCGCGGCGCACGAGGTCGGGCACTGCCTGGGCCTGCAGCACAACATGGCCGCTTCGAGCATCCGCTCGCTGTCGGAGATCAACACGCCCGGGTTCGAAGGGGCGACGATCGGCACGGTCATGGACTACGCCGCGGCGAACATCAACCACGGCCTTGGTGAAGCGCAGGGGCCGTACGCGACGCCCGTGCTCGGGCCGTACGACCGCTGGGCGATCGCCTTCGGGTACGGCCCGGAGGAGGAGCGCGAGAAGGTGCTGGCGCGCGTGAGCGAGCCGGAGCACATCTTCCTCAGCCAGGCGGAGATGGCCACGGGGTCGGACCCGCGGAACATGACGTGGGACCTGGGGTCCGACAACCTCCAGTTCTGCGAGTCGCGCCTGGGCCTGGTGCGCGACGTGCGGTCGAAACTCGTGAGCGACATCGTGGACAAGGGGGAGTCATGGGCGGTGGCGCGCCGGCGGTACCAGGCGACAATGGGGGCGCAGATCCAGGCCCTGTGGATCGCGTCGCGCTGGATCGGCGGGACGTTCAGCAACAACGACTTCAAGGGCGACCCGGGCGACCGCCCCCCGGTGCAAGATGTGCCGTGCGAGCAGCAGCGCCGGGCCCTGCGGCTGATCATCGAGAACGCGTTCGAGGACGGCGCGTTCGGGCTCACGCCCGAACTGGTGCGGCACTTCGGGAAGGAGTACTGGTGGGACCCGATGGGGACCGACGAGATTCTCTCGGACCCGAGTTTCACCGTGCACGACCTGGTCGGCGGCGTGCAGGCCACCGCCCTGACGCTGGTACTCAACCCGACGCTGCTGCGCCGCGTGTACGACAACGAGTTCCGCACCAACGGCGACGGCGACCGGCTCACGCTGGCGGAGGTCGTGGCGACGGTGACCGACGCGGTGTGGCGCGAAGCGGCACAGCCCTCGGCGGGGGAGCACACCGCGAGCAGCCCGATGGTCTCCAGTTTCCGGCGCAACCTCCAGCGCGAGCACGTCGAGCGCCTGATGACGCTGGCGATGCTCGACCGCACCACCAGCCCGGCGCTGCGGACGATCAGCACGCTGGCGACGGCCGAACTGCGGCGGATCGACTCCCTCGTGGAGCGGGCCGCCGGGGCGAAGCCCGACCCGTACACGTCGGCGCACTTCACCGACATCCGCGAGCGGATCGCCCGGGCGCTGGAGGCGCAGTACATCCGGAACAGGTAGGAGGC
>CALAFV010000611.1 GCA_937891445.1 uncultured Phycisphaerales bacterium
CCGCGTCGCCCACTGGCGCGTCTTCTGCGACACCGAGCCGATCTGGACGATCATGCGCCGGGTGGGGCAGGTGCTGGCGTAAGCGGGACGGGCCGCTGCCACATCACTGTGCCGATGACGAGCCGCGAACAAAGTGAGCGGGTTTCACGCTCGACCCCGCCCCTCCCGCTGGCTCACCCGGAACCGGGCTCGGCGCTTCCGCCTCCCCCACCCGCCGCCGGATCGATCTGCCGCAGGTACGACCAGGAGTAGATCCCCGTGCGGTGCCCGTCGGAGAAGTGCAGCCGCAGCGCGTAGTTCCCGACCAGTTCCGCATCGACGATCGTCAGCGGGCCGGCGCGGGCGGCGCTGGCCGGGAGCACCGTCAGCGGGTTCTTCTCCATCTCCTCCCGCAGGGCCCGGGCCTCGGCCGAGGGGGACATCCGCCGCAGGTACGCCACGCTGTAGTACGAGGTCGTACCGTCCGCCCACTGCACGGTCAGGCCGCGGTCCTTCTTCACATCCAGCGCGGTCGGAGCGTCCATCGCGCCAACCCTATGCTCCGCCGATGACCTCCTCCCCCGCCACCCCCACCCCCGCCGTCACCGCCGGTCCGGACACACCGTTCTCCGATCGCCTCGCCGCCGCCATCGACCGCGCCGGCGCCCCCGCGTGCGTCGGGCTGGATCCGGTCTTCGAGAAACTCCCCGCCGCCCTCCGCGCGGCGCACAGCGCCGACCCCGTCGCCGCGATCGCCGCGTTCTCCCGCGGCATCCTGCGTGCGATCCGCGGCATCGTCCCCGCGGTGAAGTTCCAGTCCGCCTGCTACGAGCGCTACCACGGCCCCGGCTTCGACCTGCTGCACCACCTCATCGCCGAGGCCCGTGCGGCGGGCCTGGTCGTCATCCTCGACGCCAAGCGGGGCGACATCGGCGTCACCGCCGAGCACTACGCTGCCTCCGCGTTCACCTCGGCGGGAGGGCGGCCGCACGCCGATGCGCTCACGGTCTCCGGCTACCTCGGCCCCGACACCATCGAGCCGTTCCTGAAAGCCGGCGCCGGCATCTTCGTCCTCGTGCGCACGAGCAACCCCGGCTCCGACGCCGTGCAGTCCCTCCGCCTGGCCGACGGCCGCACCGTCGCGGAGATGATGGCCGATACCACCGCGTCGCTGGGCGCTTCCCGCCGCGGGCAGCGCGGACTCAGCGACGTCGGCGCCGTCGTCGGGGCCACCAAGGCCGCCGACGGGCGCGCGCTGCGGGCCCGTATGCCTAACCAGGTCTTCCTTGTCCCCGGCTACGGTGCCCAGGGCGGGACGCTCGACGATGTGCGGGCGCTGCTGCGTCCGGGGGCCCGCGGCCCGGCGGACGCCGGCGTGCTTGTGACGGCGAGCCGGTCGGTCATCTACGCCGCCGCGCCCGATGCGCAGGACTGGGAGGGCGATGTCCGGGCCGCCGCCAGCAGGTTTGTGGCTGAACTTGCCCAGATTCACGTCTGAGTCGCCTCTCGCCACAAAAACCAGCGCAAGCCGTGCCCTTTTCCCGTTCCTCCTCCCTTGCCGCGCTTGGGAATCCGAGTACACTTGGACCGACCGCAATTCCGGACCGGGCGGAGCCTGCGCCGGCGGTCCCCCCTGAGAGAGAGAGGGATCTCATCTGTGCGGCCTGACCGCGTGAGCAACGCGGCGGGGTATCCGCTTGCAGTTGTTGTCGCCTCTCTCTCGGGCAGCGAGCCCGACACAGCCTGATTTGTCCTTTTTTCGGGGTGTCCGGATGCGTACAGGCCCTCGCTGTGGTTTCTTTGTCTCTTCGCTGGCCCTCCTCGGCTCCGCATCTCTCGCGGCGGCCCAGGTCCCGGTGCAGGAGGTCGAACCCAACAACACGCCCAGCACGGCCCAGGTGATCAGCCCCGCCCTCTACCCGACGGGCGCGGTCGCGATCGACGGCTTCATCGCCCCCGACGGCGCGCTCAACGGCATCGACTTCTTCGCCTTCGACCTGCTCGCGGGCGATTTCGTCGCTGTCAGCGTCTTTGACGACACGCCGGCGATCGACGACAACGACCCGCTCCTGGGCATCTTCGGCCCCGATGGCCTCCTGTTCGCATCCGACGACGACAGCGGGCCGGGCCTGTTGCCGTCGTTCAGTTTCGTGGTTCCCACCAGCGGACGCTGGGCGTTCGCCGTCACCGGCTTCGGAGACCACCCGACGTTCAACGGGAGCCACGACGAGGCGTTCGCTTACAAGTTCGTCTTCGCGATCAACCCCGTGCCGGCCCCGAGCGCGGCCGCGATCGGCGCACTTGCCGGCGCCGCCCTGCTGCGCCGCCGCCGCTCCGCCTGACCCCCCCACCACCAATCCTGCGTCCGTACCAACCCGCCCACGACCACACGACACCCGGAGACGACCGATGCGCCGAACGCTGCTGTCCCTCGCCGCTCTGGCCGCCGTCGCGACCCCCGCTCTCGCGCAGGTCGTGGAGTCCGAGCCGAACAACACGCCGGCTTTCGCCACGCCGCTCGGCTCGTTCACCGGCGCCGACGCGGTGATCGCCACCGGCTTCATCACCCCGGGCGATATCGCGATGGACCTGCCCGGCGACGTGGACTTCTACTCCTTCACGATCGACTTCGAGGCCCACTTCTTCGCGACCCTCTTCGGCCTGGGCGACCCCGACGCCGACGGCCAACTCGCGCTGCTCGACGGCGTGAGCATCCTGGCCGCCGATGACAACAGCGGCCTGGACAACTTCCCGGCGCTCCAACTCACCCTCTCCCCCGGCACGTACTTCCTCGCCGTCACCGGCGCCAACGACCTGGGCTTCCCCGGCGGCACGTCCTTCCCCGACGGCCGCGAACCGGACCAGACGCCGCACACCGAGGACTTCGCGTACAAACTCATGGTCGGCTTCAGCGTCGTCCCGGCCCCGTCGGCCGCCGCGCTGCTGGGCCTCGGCGGCCTGGCGGCCGCCCGCCGGCGCCGCCGCTGACCCCGGCCACGGTCACACAAGAACATGCGAAAAGAGAGCGGCCGGTCCGAAAGGGCCGGCCGTGCTTGTTTCCGGGTCGATCGTCGTGGCAAACAATGCCGATCCTCGCTTTTGAGGCCTCTCGGCGCTGCACTCTCGAGCATCCGTGTGCAGAACAGCACCATCGCGTATGCTGTCGAGAGAGCCAAAGCCCATGCAGACCCGACTTGACAGCCCCGCCGCCCTCATGTTCACAGCGGCGCTCCCGACCGCAGCCGTCACGTGCGCGGCTCAGCCGTCCTTCCGCATCCTCACCGGCATTGTGCTGGCGCGTCGCCGACGCCCGCTGCGGCGCGGGCCGTGAGCGCTGCGCCGCCGACGATCGGCCCGCTCACATCGGCTTCTTCCCCACCGTCTCGTCGTACACGCGCAGGAGTTTCTCTTTGTCGAAGACCATCTCCTGCCGGCTGCGCCCGACGACGTCGTACAGCGGCGTCAACTCGATCGCGTCCACCGGGCACGCCTCCTCGCACATGCCGCAGTAGATGCACCGCAACTCGTCGATCTCGAACTTCTTGGGGTACTTCTCGCGATCATCCCACGGGCTCTCGGCCGCCTCGATGTGGATGCACCGCGCCGGGCAGATCGTCGGGCACATCATGCACGCGACGCACTTGACCCGCCCCTTCTCGTCGCGGTTGAGCCGGTGCACGCCCCGGAAGTTGCGGACCTCGATCCCCCCCTTCTCCACCGGCAGGTGCTCCCGCCGCTGCTCGGGGTACTGCATCGTGCGGCTGGTCCGCCCCTGGCCGAACGACGTGAAGAAGTGCCGCATCGTCACGCCGAAGCCCTTGAAGACCTCCGGCAGGTACGCGTTCTCCAGCCGGTTCAGGCGCGGGGGCTGGAGTTGGATGATGTCCGAGTCCTTGATCGCCATGGCGGGGCCAGTATAGGGGCCGCGTCGCGCCGCGCCGGCCGCCGCCGCGCCGGACGTCGGCCCGCGCGGTTCGCCG